>JALVTX010000143.1 GCA_027035825.1 Mariprofundaceae bacterium | reverse complement strand
TCCCAGACGATGCGGTCGCGCGGGGAATCAAACAGGCGATGCAGGGCAATGGTCAGCTCCACCACGCCGAGGCCCGCTCCCAGGTGCCCGCCGATGGGCGCCAGCGTGCGGATGAGGTAGTCGCGCATCTCGCGCGCCAGTTCCGGCAACTGCTTCTCGTCCAGCCGCTTCACGTCCTCGGGCCCGCGGATGCCGGCCAGGATCGGGTATGCCTCCATGTCCGGCATCGAATCCTGCTTGCCGCCCGTCTCGGGATGGACTGGTTCGCTCATGCGCGCCGCTCCAGGATGAAATCGGCCAGCCGCGCCAGCGCCCCGGCGCGCCCGCCGCCGGGGCCGCCCAGGGTCGCCAGCGCCTCCAGGGCCAGGTCGCGCATCTCGCGCGCCGTTTCCCGCGCGCCGTCCAGCCCCAGCAGGGACACATAGGTGGCCTTGTGCTGCACCGCGTCCTTGCCCGCGCTCTTGCCCAGCGTTTCGCTGCTGGCCGTGGCGTCCAGGATGTCATCGGCGATCTGGAACAGCAGCCCAACCGCCTTGCCATAGCGGGCGCAGGCCTCGACCTCGTCGGCCCCGGCGCCGGCCAGCAACGCGCCCGCCTCGCAGCAATAGCGGATCAACGCGCCGGTCTTGTGCACGTGGATGCGCTCGATGGCCAGCACATCCACCCCGGAATCATCGTTGGCCGGCCCGTTCGCCGACAAGCCGCCGGCCTCCATGTCCAGCATCTGGCCGCCCACCATGCCGCGCGCCCCGGCCGCGGCCGCCAGCCGCCGCGCCAGCTCCGCCCGCAGGGCGTCCGGCGCCTGGGTTTCCAGCGTCAGCTCATACGCCAGCGCCTGCAGGGCATCCCCGGCCAATACCGCCGTGGCCTCGTCGAACCGCTTGTGGCACGTGGGCTGGCCCCGCCGCAAATCGTCGTCGTCCATGCAGGGCAGGTCATCGTGGATCAGCGAATAGGTGTGCAGGCATTCCACGCCCAGCATGGCCGGCATGATGTCGCCCTCGCCGCCGCAGGCCTCGAAGCATTCGCGCATCAGGATGGGCCGGATCCGCTTGCCGCCCGCCAGCAGGCTGTAGCGCATGGCGTCCCACAACCGCTCGGGCACGCCGCCGCGATGCCGCTCCAGCATCGCCGAAAGCGCCTCGTTCACGGCCTCGGCATGCCGGGCCAGCCGTTTCTCGAATGCGTTCACTCAGGCGGTTTCTTCGTCCAGGACTTGCAGCCGCTGCTCGGCATGATCCAGAAGCGCCTCGCAGCGGCGGGTCAGCTTCACGCCCTCCTCGAAGGCGGCCACGCTCTCCTCCAGCGACAGGCGGCCGGACTCGAGCTTCTCCACCAGCGCGGTCAGCCGCGCCAGCGCCTGCTCGAACGTCAGCGTCTCGATGGCCTGATCGTCCGTGGATGTCGTGGAATTCACATCTGCCCCCTCGCGGGCCATGCAGCCCGCGTTCCGTCCGGCCATTGTAGGCTGGCCCGTCGGCGGGTCAATCGGCGCATCCTCCCTGACCGGCAAGTGCGGCCCGTCCCTCCCGTTTTGACAGCTTCCGGGCGCGGTTCTAAACTGCTTGATACCATGCATGCGCGGAGCCTGATCATCGCCCTGCTTCTGGCAGCGCCGCTGACATGCGCGGCCGCTTGGGCCGCGGATGCGCCCGACTACTACATCGGCCCGCGCGGCGGCGCGGACGTGCGCGCGCATCCCAACAGCTCCGCGAAAGTCATTGCCCACCTGCCGCGGCTGACAGCCGTGGAAGTCCTCCAGCAGCGGCGCTCCTGGTGGAAGATCCGCGCCACGCCCAAGCATGCCCCGCCCGTCGAGGGCTGGACGAACGCGGGCGCGGTGCGCGAGCGCTACAAGCCGCAAGAACACAGCTCATCCTTCGGCTTCTCCTCCTTCCTGAGCCTGTTCCGCTCTCCGCCGGAGCAGCACACGGCCGTGCTGGGCGTGCGGGGTCTGGAGGAAGGCGGCAAGCTGGCCCAGGCGACCAAGGACTCGAAGAAGGTGGTGCAGTGGATGGAGAAGCTGCGCGTGGATCCGGCCAAGGTGGATGAATTCGTGCGAGAGGGAGACCTGAACCCGTGAGGCGGCTCGCCTGGATGCTCGTTCCCGCCGCGATGGTGGCCCTGCCGCCGGCCCTGCCGGCGTTCGACCTTGGCGATATCGTGGGCGCGGTCACCGGCGACAAGGACGCGGCGGAAACCGCGCGCCTCTTGCAAAAGGGCGCCAAGGTGGCGGCGGCGATGGTGCCCATCAGCGACAAGGAGGAAATCCAGCTCGGGCGCGGCGTGGCCGCGCGCGTGGTGGCGCGCTACGGCATCGACTACGACCAGCAGGCCACCTATTACCTGAACCTGCTGGGCACGGCGCTGGCGCAACGCTCGCCTCGGCCGAACCTCGCCTATCATTTCGCCATCCTGAACACCGATGACGTGAACGCCTATGCCTGCCCCGGCGGCTTCATCTTCGTCACCCGCGGCGCGCTGGACATGGTGCGCGACGAGGCGGAACTGGCCGCCGTGCTGGCGCACGAGATTGGGCATGTGACCGGCCGCCACATCGTCAAGGCGCTGCAACGCTCGGAGGTGATGAAGGCTGGCGCCGACTTGGCCGGCGAGGCGCTGGCATCCGGCTCCGGCGAGCTGTTCTCGCAGATGGTGGATGTCGCCACCGACGCGCTGTTCAAGGGCCTGGACAAGAAGGACGAATACGATGCCGACGCCCGCGCCGTGGCCCTGCTCGACCGCGTCGGCTACGACTACCCGGCGATGTTCGACGTATTGAGGCTGCTGGACGAGCGCCGCAAGGGCGGCCACGCCAAGGTGCTGGCCAAGACCCATCCCGCGCCGCGCGACCGCATCCGCCACCTGAAGCAGGCCATGCGCAAGATGACGCTGGAGCCGCCCACCGGCATTCGCCTGCGGGCCCGACTTGAACGCAACCTCAAGCACCCGAAAGCCGCGTCTTGACCACCTGCTGACCGAGCGTGGTCTGGCCGAGAGCGCCAGCCAGGCGCAGCGGCTCGTGATGGCGGGACTGGTCTATGTGAATGGCCAGAAGGCCGACAAGCCGGGCACGAAAATCGCCGCCGATGCCGACATCGAGGTGCGCGAAACCCTGCGCTACGTCTCGCGCGGCGGCCTGAAGCTGGAAGCGGCGCTGGCGCATTTCGGTTTTCCCGTCGAAGGCGCCGTGTGCCTGGATGTCGGCGCCTCCACCGGTGGTTTCACGGACTGCCTGTTGCAGCACGGCGCGGCCAGGGTCTATGCGGTGGACGTGGGGCGCGGCCAGCTCCATTACCGGCTGCGGCAGGATGCGCGGGTCGTCAACCTGGAACGCACGCACATCCGCGCCCTGGATCGCGAGCAGGTTCCCGAGAACGTGGACGCGCTGGTGATTGACACCTCCTTCATCTCGCTGACCACCGTGCTGCCGCTGGCCTGGCCGTTTCTCGCCGCCGGAGGCTGGTGCGCGGCGCTCATCAAGCCGCAGTTCGAGGTGGGGCCGAAGCAGTTGAAGAAGGGCGTGGTGCGCGATGAGGCCGCGCGACAGGAGGCGGTGGACAAGGTGTTGCGCCATGTCCGCGAACACCTGCCGGATGCGCGCATCGAGGGCGTCATCGAGTCGCCCATTCACGGCCCCAAGGGCAACGTGGAATACCTGCTGGGGCTGGTGAAACGGGGGTGAACACGCCGGCGCACGCGATCGCGAACCTGCTCATCATGCGCGGGACGCGCGAGAAGCACGCGCTGGCCATCACCGCCGGCGCCTTCGCCCCCGACTTGCCGATGGTCATCTTCTGGGCCTGGGGTCGGGCGCAGGGCCAGGGCATTTCCGGGCAATCCGCCATAAGCCGCGTTGCGCATCCAATCGCGATGATCGCAAGGAAGGCGACGCCGGTCGTGGCCGCAGCCACGATGCCAAGGAGCCTGACGCCGCGAGGGCGCGATTGGTGCGCAACCCTTCGGGACAGGGCCTTGCGTGCGGCCTGCGGCGTTGCTCGGCTTGCGCATGGAACCACCATGCGCCGCGCCTCGCGCCTTGCATCCCATCCCGCAAGGCCGCTGTCGCGGCCATGTCGGATTGCCCAGAAATGCCTTGGCGAACGCGCACTGTGGCGCGACGGCTATTTCGATCCCGCCTGGCAGGCCGTGTTCGACGCCGCACACTCCTTTCCGCTGCTGGGGCTGGCATGGCTGGCGGCCCGCTACGCCGGGCGCCCGACGGCCGCGGCGTTCCTGGCCAGCATGTTCCTGCACGCCTGTTTCGACTTCCCGCTTCACCACGACGACGCCCACCACCACTTCTTTCCGTTCTCCGACTGGCGCTTCCTCAGCCCCGTGTCCTACTGGGATCCGGCTTGGCACGGCCAGATCGTGGCCTCCCTGGAGCTGGTGCTGGTCGCCGCCGGCGGCGCCTGGCTGCTGCGCACGGCTCAAGCCCGAAGGCTGAAAACGCTCGTGGCCGGGGTCATGTTCGTCTATCTGGCCTGGTGGGGATTCGTCGCCGCGATGTGGGCGTAAGAATCGCGGCCGCCGCGCGACTCAACGCCCGATCACCCTTCCCGGGAGGCTTGCCATGGACACGACATGGATGATGCTGGCGGCGGCGCTGTTTCTCGCCTTCGCCAACGGCGCCAACGACAACTTCAAGGGCGTGGCCACGCTCTATGGCAGCCGCGCCTTGACCCGCCGCGCGGCCCTGGGCTGGGCCACGATCGCCACGCTGGCCGGCTCGCTGACCGCCGCCTTCCTGGCCACCGAACTCGTGCGCCTGTTCTCCGGCAAGGGGCTGGCGCCGGACGCGCTGATTGCCGACCCCCATTTCACGCTGGCCGTTTCAACAGGCGCGGCCGCCACGGTGTGGCTCGCCGCGCGCATCGGCATGCCCGTTTCCACCACGCACGCGCTGGTCGGCGCGCTGGCCGGCGCGGGGCTGGAAGCCACGGCCGGAGACATCCACTGGCAGGTGCTGACCGGCGGTTTCCTCTGGCCGCTCATCGCCAGCCCCGTGATGGCGCTGGCGCTGGCGGCAATCCTTCACCGGGCCGCCTCGGGCGCGCGGCGGCGCCTGGGCATCCGGCGCGAAACCTGCGTTTGCCTGGCGAACGGGGCGCTGGTGCCCGAGGCGGCGCTGACCGGCGCGGGCCAGGCCCGGCTCCAGGCGGCCATGCCCGAGATCGTCGTGGCCGACATCGCGCACTGCCGGCGGGTGGATCGCTACCAGGGCGTCATCGCCGGCGTCTCGGTGCAGGGGATGGTGGAGAAGCTGCACATCCTGTCCGCCGGCGCCGTGTCCTTCGCGCGGGGCCTGAACGACACGCCAAAGATCGTCGGCGTGGCGCTGGCGGCGGCGCAATTCCATGCCGAGTGGCTCACCTTCGCCTGCGCCGCCGCGATGGCCGCGGGCGGCCTCATCGGCTCGCGCCGGGTGGCGGACACGATGAGCGATGGCATCACCGCCATCGAGCACGGCAAGGGCCTGGTGGCGAACCTGACCACGAGCTTCCTGGTCATCGTCGCCTCGCGCTGGGGCGTGCCGGTCTCCACCACCCACGTCTCCTGCGGCGCCATCTTCGGCATCGGCGCCGCCGATGCGCGCACGAACTGGACGGCGGTGCGCGCCATCGCGCTCTCCTGGGCGGCCACGCTGCCGGTGGCGGCGGCGATGGCGGCGTTCCTGATGTTGCTGGCCGGCTGACTTTCGCCTCTCCTTCGTGCCCGAGGGCCCGCCTGTTCGCAGCCATGCGAAAAGGGTAGTCTTGGCCATCCCTTGGCCCGCTTGGCCGGTGGAGGTTCCCGATTTCCATTCGCTCGCGCTTCTGGCAACTGGATCGCAATCGCGCCGCCTGGGTCAAGGCGCGCGAAATGCTACACCTCAACGTACTGGCCATCGGCGTCGGCGTGGTCGCCGCCGAGGCCGCGCTGCTGCTGCGCTCCGCCATCGAGCATGTGGCCGCGCTATGGACGGGCGAGTCGGCCTGGGATCAGGCGCTGGGCAGCCTGCCCTGGTACATCTACCTGGCGGCGCCGGCCATTGCCGGCCTGCCCATCGGCTGGATCAACGCCCGGCTGATGAAGAAGGGCGAATACCGCGGCGTGGCCGGCGTGCTGGCCGACCTGGTGGAGCGACGCGGCAACATCAACCGCAAGCAAATCGTCACCGAGACCTTCGGCGGCGCCATCAGCATCGGCGGCGGCGCCTCCTTGGGCCGCGAGGGCCCGACGGTGGCGCTGGGCGCGGTCATCGCCTCGTTCATCGGCCAGAAACTGAAGCTCAGCGAAATGCACATTCGCACGATGATCGGCTGCGGCGTGGCCGCCGGCATCGCCGCCTCGTTCAACACCCCCATTGCCGGCGTGCTGTTCGCCACCGAGGTGATTCTCACCGACTACGCGATGGCCACCTTCAGCCCCATCGTGATTTCCTCCGTCATCGCCACCGCCATCTCGCGCACCCACTTGGGCAACTTCCCCGCCTTCATCGTTCCCGAGTATCACCTGGTCAGCGACTGGGAAATCCCCGCCTATGCCGTGGTCGGGCTGGCCTGCGGCCTGATGGCGGCGTTGCTCATCCGCATGCTGGGGCCGACGCGCGCGCTGCTGGCGCGCTGGATTCCGGACACCCGCTTCCGCCCCGTGGTCGCCGGCCTGTGCGTGGGGGCGATGGGGCTGGCGGTGCCGCACGTGATGTCCATCGGCTACGGCATCGTCGGCAACGTGCTGCTGGAGAAGGTGGACCCGACGCTGTTGGGCGTGGCGCTGCCGGTGGGCGTGTTCCTGGCCATCCTGCTGGCGACGAAGCTGGTGGCCGTGGTCATCAGCTTCTCGTCCGGCTTCCCGGGCGGCCTGCTGGGCCCGGCGCTGTTCCTCGGCGCCATCACCGGCGGCCTGCTGGGCAACATCATCCACCATGCCTTTCCGGTGCTCACCGAGGGCTATGGCGCCTACGCGCTGGTGGCCAGCGGCGCGCTGACCGCCGCCGCGCTCCAGGCGCCGCTCACCATCATGATCATGGTGTTCGAACTGACGGCGGACTATCACATCATGCTGCCGCTGATGACGGCCTGCATCATCGCCACGCTGGTCAAGCGCGTGTTCGGCCGCGAGTCGGTGTTCACCGAGGCGCTGGAGGAAGGCGGCATCGACACCGGCTGGGGGCTGGAGCAGTCCTGGATGCGCTCGGTGCGGGTCACGCGCATCCCGTGGCGGCCGGTGCCGACGGTCACCGAGGACACGCCGCTGGAGGAGCTGAAGCGGGTGTACGTGGATTCCGGCAAGGGCTGCGTCATCGTCACCGACCAGGACGAGAACATGGTGGGCATCATCAGCTTCGCCGATCTCCAGCCCTGGCTGCTCGACCCCTCGATGGACAGGCTCACCGTGGCCGGCGAGGTGGCCAACCGCGAGGTGCAGACGGTCAGCGAGGACGACAGCCTGCTGGACGCCATTCACATCTTCGACCGCGAGGTCTATGAACAGGTGCCGGTGGTGGCGCGCGACAATCCGCGCAAGGTGCTGGGCATCCTGTCCCGCACCGCGGTGTTTTCCACCTATCACAAGCTTATCGTGCAGCACGGCGAACCGCTGCCGGAGCCGGAGTGATGGACGCCGCGATGGAACTGAACCCGGCGCAGCGGGCGGCGGTGGAGGCCGGCGACGGCCCGCAGCTCATCCTCGCCGGCGCCGGCTCGGGCAAGACGCGCACCATCGTCCACCGCGTGGGCCATCTCATCGCCGCGCGCGGCGTCGCGCCGCACCGGATTCTGGCCGTCACCTTCACCAACAAGGCGGCGGCGGAGCTGAAGTCGCGGCTGACCGACCTCATCGGCGACGATGGCGGCGGCGTGGTTTCGGGCACCTTCCACGCCATTTCGCTGCGTTTCCTGCGCCGACACGCCGAGGCGCTGGGCTACCCGCGCTCGTTCCAGGTCATTGACGCCGACGACCAGAAA
>JALVTX010000142.1 GCA_027035825.1 Mariprofundaceae bacterium | reverse complement strand
CGGGCAACAAGATATGGTTTGACGCCACGCGCAAGAAGACCGGCGGCCTGACGCTGGTGCGTCCGCACCCGGTGGTGCGCGTCAAGCCGGTGGAGCGGCTGGAGCGCCCGATTGATCCCAGCCTGCTCATCACCGCGCTCAAGCGGCAGGATTTCATTGCCCCGGAGGACGCCTCCGGCGTGGGCTACATCCTCGATTCGCCCGATGAGCGCATCAATTACGGCGAGGGCGATAACGTCTATCTCCGCTTCAAGAAGCCGGTGGACGAGGGCGAGGTGTTCGACGTGTTCCGCACCGGCGATCCGGTGCGCGACCCGGTGACCGGCAAGATCGCGGGCGTGCTGGTGGAGCACTTGGGGCAGGTCGAGGTCAGCTCCATCGCCGGCGATGTGGCCCGCGGCAAGGTGATTGAATCCTTCGAGGAGATTTCGCGCGGCGACCGGCTCAAGCCCGCCCGCGACATCAACACCCGCATCGTGCCGGATTACCCCGACCATCCGGTGCAGGGCCACGTGCTGTACATCCGCAACGACGCGGCCGAGGCCGGCCAGCACCAGGTGGTGGGCATCAGCCTGGGCTCCAGGGACGGCATGAAGGCCGGCACCGTGCTCTCCGTGCATCAGGCGGGGCGCGTGGTGGAGGATCGCGTGACGGGCAAGGCCGTGCGTCTGCCGGCCGAGAAGATCGGCGAGCTGATGGTGCTGGTGCCGCAGAAGGACGCCTCCATCGCCCTGGTCACCCGCTCCCGCCAGCCCATCAACCTGGGCGACATGGTGCTGAACAAGGCCAAGCGCTGAGCTGACTCTCTTTCCTCCTTGCCGAACCGGGCGGCGGACTGGCTGAGGCTGGCGCTGGCGCGCGGCGTGGGGCCGCGCACCGGCCGCGAACTGGTGGCCGCCGCCGGCTCCATCGAGGCGGTGTGGCGGCTGCCCGACATGCCGGAACGCGCAAGGCCCGAGGGCGTGCGACCGCGGCTGGTGGAGGCGCTGGCCGCCAGCGATGCCACCTTTGCCGCGCGCATCCTCGAGCAGTGCCGCGAGCGCGGCATCCATTTGCTCTGCCCGGACGACGAAGCCTGGCCGCCGCTTCTGGAGGCCTGTCCCGATGCGCCGCTGGCGCTCTTCGCGCTGGGTGATGTGTCCACGCTGAATCATCCCCGCCTGCTGGCCGTGGTGGGCGCCCGCAAGGCCACGCGGGAGGGCCGGCTGCTCACTCGTCGCTGGTGCCGATTCCTCTCCGAGGCCGGCGTCGGCATCGTCAGCGGCATGGCCTGGGGCATTGACGCGGCGGCGCATGGCGGGGCGCTGGAGGGCGCGTCGCCGACCATCGCGGTGCTGGGGCAGGGCCTGGCGGCGGATTTCACCCCGGAACAGGAACGGCAGATCGAGGCGGTGGCGGCGCGAGGTTGCGTGCTCAGCGAGTTTCCGCCGCAGATCCGCGCGCGGCCGGAGCACTTCCCGCGCCGCAACCGCATCATTGCGGGCTTGAGCGCCGGCACGCTGGTGATGGAGGCGGACGTGCGCTCCGGCTCGCTGATCACGGCGCGCAAGGCCGCCGATTACGGCCGCGAGGTGATGGCCGTGCCCGGTTCGGTGCTGAACGGCCGGCATGCCGGCTGTCACAGCCTGATTGCCGAGGGTGCGACGCTGGTGGAATCGGCCAAGGACGTGTTGCGCGCCCTGGGCTGGCGCGCCGTCCCGGGCCGGGCCGGCGGCGGCTGGGAGCCGGCCGATGCGCGGGAGGCGGCGATTGCCGAGGCGCTGGCGCGGGAAATCATGCACGTGGACGCGCTCGCCGAACACTGTGGCTTGACCGTGTCCGAACTTTCGCCCATCTTGCTCGCCCTCGAA
>JALVTX010000141.1 GCA_027035825.1 Mariprofundaceae bacterium | reverse complement strand
AAATCCGGCTCACCGATGCGGCGCTGGCGCGCATGCGGGAGCAGTGCCGCGAGGCGGGTCGCGCCGGCATCCGGCTGAGCGTGGCGCCCGCGGGTTGTTCCGGCCTGAAGTATGTGATGGATTTCGCCGACGGGCCCGAGGAGGGTGACCTGGTGCTGGCCTTCGACGGCTTCTCGCTGTTCGTGGACGGGGAGTCGCACGCGCGGGCGCTGAAGGGGCTGGTGGTGGACTTCCAGCGCGATCCGCTGTCGTCCGGGTTCGTGTTCCTGAACCCGAACAAGAAGGGCGAGTGCGGCTGCGGCGAGTCGTTCACGGTCTGACGCCGATCAAGGCGGGAGGAGGGAAGCGATGAATCATGTTCTGTTGTCCATTTCCGGGCACGACCGCCCGGGCATCGTGCGCGACGTGGCCGAGGCGCTGTTGAACGTGCGCGCCAACATCGAGGATTCCTCGATGACCGCGCTCAGGGGCCGGTTTGCGATGATGCTCATCGTGTCGCTGCCCGAGTCGGTGAAGCTGGGCGAGCTGAAGGCGGCGCTGGCCGAGCTGGAACAGCGCACCGGGCTCGTCATCCAGTCGCAGTCCATCAGCGAGGAGGAGGCCCGGCACGAGCCGCCCGAACCCGACCACGTGGTGACGGTGAGCGGCGCCGACCAGCCGGGCATCGTGCATGCGGTGACCGAGGCGCTGGCCGACCTCGGCATTTCCATCGTGGACATGTCCACGCGCCTGGGCGAGGGCGATGAGCCCGCGTACATGATGGCGCTGGAGGTGGCCGCGGGCCAGGCGGCCGGGGCCATGCGCGAGCGGTTGCGCGAGGTTTCCCGCCACATTCAGGTGGATGTCGAGGTTCATCCGCTCGAATCCGGCATTCTCTGAACATTCATTTCACGAAATGAGCGCCGAGCCGGCCATTCTGACCGTGCCCGATGCGCGGTTGCGCCGCGTGGCGCGGCCGGTGGCGGACTTTGACGACAGCCTCCGCGAACGGTTCCGGGAACTGGAAGCGGCGATGGAGGCCGGCCCCGGAGGCGTGGGCATCGCCGCGCCGCAACTGGGCATGAACGACCGCCTCGTGGTGGTGGATTGCACGCGGGCCCGCCGGCCCTGCCGCAACCATGGACGCCTGTGGCTGGTGAATCCCGAGATCGTCTGGCATTCCGGGGAGCGGGCGCTGGGCCGCGAGGGGTGTCTGTCGGTGCCCGACTGGGTGGGGATGGTGTGGCGCTCGCGGCGGGTTCGCCTGCGCTACCATGATGCCGACGGCCAGGCGCATGAGTTGGAAGCGTCCGGCTTCGAGGCTCGGGTCATCCAGCACGAGGTGGATCACCTGGACGGCATCCTGTTCACCGACCGCGTGGTTTCCACGCACGACCTGGTGCGGCGCATGGGCTGACGCCGGCGCTGGCCACCCAACGCATGCCGGGCGGTTCGGCTGCCCCGGCCCGGATTTTTCATGTGATCGCGGATGGCTGGCGCGGGATGCGCGAGGTCGGGGCGCGCATGCAGGCAAGAAGCATGGCCGTCGCCATGGTTCGCAGGCCGAAGGCGCGTATCCGGCCCGCGCAGACCAGCCAGGCGCCGCGAAATGCAAGGCCACATGGACCCAAGGCGGAACCATTCCGGTGCAACTTCTTCATGCGTTGCGCTCCTTCATTGTAAATCATGGTCACATGAAAAATCCGGGCTAGCATGCGCCCATGTCCAACGCATCATCCCGCCCCTCATCCAATCCATCTTCCAACCCGTCATCCAGCCGGCTCCTTCTGCTGTGGGGCGAGCCGGCGCTGTCCGGATTCCGCATCCGCAAGCTGCTCGACGCCCTCGGTGAGCGCGGCGTGACCGCAAGCG
>JALVTX010000140.1 GCA_027035825.1 Mariprofundaceae bacterium | reverse complement strand
ATCAGCCAGGGCACGCTCCAGGCGCTGTTCGAGTTCCAGACCATGGTGGCGCGGCTGACCGGCATGGAGGTGGCCAACGCCTCGATGTACGACGCCGCCACCAGCGTGGCCGAGGCGGCGCTGATGGCCCGCCGCGTCACCCGCAAGCCCCGCGTGCTCGTCTCGCGCGGCGTGCACCCGGCCTGGCGGCGGGTGACGGCCAACTACCTGTCGCAGCAGGACGGCGCGGTGGACGAGGTAGACGTCCGCGACTTTGCCACCGATCCCCAGGCCGTGGCCGCCGCCGTGACCGACGAAACGGCTTGCGTCATCGTCCAGTACCCGGACGCCTTCGGCGCCGTCTATGACCTTGCGCCCATCCGCGCCGCATGCGATGCGCACCGCAGCCTGATGGTGGTCGCCTTCGGCGACGCCACGGCCTTCGGCCTGATTGCGCCGCCCGGCGAGTTCGGTGCCGACATCGCCTGCGGATCCGGGCAGGCGCTGGGCATCCCGATGGGTTTCGGCGGGCCGCACATCGGCCTGTTCGCCACCCGCCAGAAATACATGCGCCAGATGCCCGGCCGCGTGTGCGGCATGACCACGGACGCCGACGGCAAGCGCGGCTTCGTGCTCACGCTCTCCACCCGCGAGCAGCACATCCGGCGCGAGAAGGCGACCAGCAACATCTGCTCCAACCAGGGGCTGATGACCACGGCCAACGCCTGCTACCTGGTGCTCATGGGCGATGCGGGGCTGGCCGAGGTGGCCCGCCGCTCGGCCGCGGCGCTGGCGCGGCTGACGGAGAACCTGCCCGATGGCGTGACGGCCGCCGACGGAGCGCGCTACAACGAGACGGTCATCAGCTTTGCCGACCAGGAAGCGCGCGAGCGCTTCCTGAAGCTGGCCGCCGAGCGCGACATCTTCGCCGGCATCCCGCTGGAGCGGTTGGAACCGGAGGCAGAACCGCGCCACCTGCTGGTGGCCGCGACCGAGATGCTGGACGCCGAGGACATCGCGGACTGGCGCGCGGCCCTGGAGGCCTCGCTGTGAAGCCGTCGGCCGTTTCCGGCATCCAGCACGAGGAGCCGCTGCTCTTCGAGCAGGCGCACGCGGAGAGCGCCGCCATCGCGCTGCCGGGGCTGGACGCCGAGCCCCCGGCCGCGCTCGCCGCCTTCGCGCGGCAGGCCCCCGCCGGCATTCCGGGCCTGTCGGAGCCGGAGGTGGTGCGCCATTTCGTGCGCCTGAGCCAGTGGAACCACGGCATCGAGACCGGCTTCTACCCGCTCGGCTCCTGCACCATGAAATACAACCCGCGCGTCAACGAGCAGGTCGCGCGCCTGCCGGGGCTGGCGCTCTTGCACCCCGAGCAGCCAGAGGAGACGGCGCAGGGGCTGCTTGGCCTGCTCTTCGATCTGCAACAGTGGCTGGGCGAGATCGCGGGCCTGCCGCACGTCACCTTGCAACCGGCCGCCGGCGCCCACGGCGAGCTCACCGGCATGATGATGATCCGCGCCTGGCATGCCTCGCGCGGCGATGCGAAACGGCGCAAGGTGCTGGTGCCAGATTCCGCGCACGGCACCAACCCCGCCAGCGCCGTGCTGGCCGGCATGCACACGGTGGAGCTGAAGTCCGCGCCCAACGGCCGCATTGACCTGGACGTGCTGAAAGCGCACCTGGACGACGAAACGGCGGCGCTGATGCTCACCAACCCGAACACCACCGGCATGTTCGAGTCCGACATCGCAGAAATCTGCCGGCTGGTGCACGAGGCGGGCGGCTTGGTGTATGGCGACGGCGCCAACCTGAACGCGCTGGTCGGCGTCGCGCGGCCCGGCGACATGGGCATCGATTGCCTGCACATCAACGTGCACAAGACCTTCTCCACCCCGCACGGCGGCGGCGGCCCCGGCGCGGGGCCGGTGGCGGTGTGCGATGCGCTGGCTCCGTTCCTGCCCGTGCCGCGCATCGAGAAGGTGGGGGCGGAAGATGGCGCGCGCTACCGCATCGTGCGCGAATCGCCGCAGAGCATCGGCCCCGTGTTCGGCGGCCTGGGGCAGGTGGGCGTGCTGCTGCGCGCCGCGGCCTACATCATGGCCTTCGGCCGCGAGCACCTGCACCGCATCGCCGAGGACGCGGTGCTGAACGCCAACTACGTGCGCGCGCGGCTGGAGGGCGCCTTCCATGCCCCGTTCCCGGGCCTGTGCAAGCACGAATGCCTGTTCACGGACGAATACCAGCACCGCCACGGCGTGAAGACGCTGGACATCGCCAAGCGCCTGATTGATTTGGGCTTCCACCCGATGACGGTCTATTTCCCGCTCATCGTGCATGGCGCGATGCTGATCGAGCCGACCGAGACCGAATCGCGCGAGACGCTGGACGCCTTCTGCGACGCGATGCTGGAGATTGCCCGCCAGTGCGAGGCGGGTGAGGTGGAGGACATTCTCAACGCGCCCCGGCTGCCCATCCGCCGCCGCCTGGATGAAACCCAAGCGGCCAGGAGGCCGGTGCTGGTATGGAATGATCGTCCAACCACTGCAAATGAAGCAGGATGAACCGCTGTACTGAAGGGGGGCCGGCCCTCCGCCATCAGTGTGGTCAACAGAAATCACGATGAACGCGGTGCAACGCCATTGCGGCCGACTCACTTGAACTGACCGTAAATATGAGCCAATATAAGCTCGATATTTCTCGCCAAGGAGGCGCTTATGAAGTCTGTCCTGGCTTCGCTGTCGGCCAGCATTTCCGAGCTCAAGCGCAATCCGAGCGCTCTGATCGAGCAGGCGGATGGCGAACCGGTCGCCATTCTCAATCACAACACGCCGACGGCGTATCTGGTGCCGGCCGATCGGTTCGAGGAAATGATGGAACAAATCGACGACCACCAGTTGGCGGTGCTGATCCGCGAGCGCGAGGCGGAGCGGGAGCAGGCCATTCCGGTGAACCCGGATGAGCTATGACTACGCGCTGAAATTCCTGCCCAGTGCGCTCAAGGAATGGCGCGCGCTCGACAACAGCATTCGCGAACGCCTGAAACGAAAACTGCTCGAACGGCTGGATCATCCCGAGGTTCCTTCCTGCCGGCTTCGCGGCTTCCGGCATCACTACAAAATCAAGTTGCGCAACAGCGGCTACCGGCTCGTGTATGAAGTCCTGGAGGGTGAGCCGGCGCTGCTGGTCATCGCCGTGGGGCGGCGGGACAAGAACGAGGTGTATCGCCGGGCCGGCCAGCGTCGCGACCCGGCCTGAGCACTCAAAAGGGCTTGACCACCACCAGAATCACCACGGCGACCAGAATCAGCGTCGGGACTTCGTTGAACATGCGATAGAAGCGATGCGGGCGGGTGTTCCGCCCCTCGGCGAAGACCCGCACGAAGCGGCCGCAGGCGAGGTGATACGCCACCAGCAGCGCCACCAGCGCCATCTTGGCGTGAAACCAGTAGCCGTCGGAAATCATGTCCCACTCGCGCCAGGCCAGCCACAGGCCAAGCGCGATGGTGAGCATCATCGCCGGGTTCATGATGTAGCGGTAGAGCTTGCGCTCCATCACGCAGAACTGCGCCTGCACCGCCGCCTCCGGCGCCTGGGCGTGATAGACGAAGATGCGCGGCAGGTAGAACAGCCCCGCGAACCACGACACCATCGCGATGATATGAAACGCCTTGACCCAGAGCATGTTTAGTCCGCCATTTCGAGCTTGGTGACATCCGCCAGCCGGAGCTCGACGAGCTCGCCGCCCTCGGCGCGCCAGACGCCCCACTCCTCGCCGTCGCGCACCGACCAGTCCAGCGGCGTGGCGCGCATCTCCCGGCGCTGCCCCGCCTTTTGCCAGCACACGCGGCAGACGCGCCGCAGCGTGGCGGCAGCCTCAAACACGTCGTGCATGGCGCAGTCCATGACCATGCGACAACTCTACCCAAGCTGGGCTAGCATGCACGCATGCGACGCATTGACGCCATCGAGCCGTTCCGCGTGATGCAGCTCCTGGAGCGCGGCAGGGAGCTGGAGGCGACGGGCCGAACCATCATCCACATGGAAATCGGCGAGCCGGACTTCCCCACGCCTGCGCCCGTCATCCGGGCCGCGCACCACGCGCTGGACGAGCTGGGACAGTTCTACACCCCGTCCACCGGCCTGCCCGCGCTGCAACAGGCGCTGGCGGACTGGTATGCGCGCGAATACGGCGTGCGCGTGGACGCCGGGCGCATCCTCGTGACGCCGGGCACCTCCGGGGCCTTCTCGATGCTCTACGCCGTGCTGCTGGAGGCCGGCGAATCCGTGCTGCTGCCCGACCCCGGCTACCCCTGCCAGC
Organism: Mariprofundaceae bacterium; assembly: GCA_027035825.1. Taxonomy (GTDB): domain Bacteria; phylum Pseudomonadota; class Zetaproteobacteria; order Mariprofundales; family Mariprofundaceae; genus JALVTX01. The sequence continues at coordinate 3,722 of JALVTX010000140.1, read as the reverse complement.
GCAACTTCGTCCGCCTGGCCGGCGGCGAGCCCGTCAACGCGCCGGTGGGGCCGGAAAGCGGCTACCACCTCTCGGCCGGGCACCTGCAACGCCACTGGCGGGAGGGCATGCGCGCGGCGGTCGTCATCAACCCCGGCAACCCCACCGGCACGCTGGTGGACGAAGACCAACTGACGGCGCTGGCCCGCGCCTGCCGCGAGCGCGGCTGCACCCTGATTTCCGACGAGATCTACCACGGCCTGACCTACGGCGCGAAACCGCCGACGGCGCTGGCCTTCGACGACGAAGCCATCGTCGTCAATGGCTTTTCCAAGCGCTGGGCGATGACCGGCTGGCGCGTCGGCTGGGTCGTCGTGCCCGAGCGGCTGGTGGACGCCTGCCGGCGGGTGATGCAGAACATCTTCATCGCCGCGCCCACGCTCTCGCAGCATGCGGCGCTCGCCGCGCTGGAGGCAGATGCCGAGGTGGAGGCCATGCGCCGCGCCTACGACGAGCGCCGGCGGTTCCTGCTGGAGGCGCTGCCCCCGCTCGGCTTCGACATCGTGGTCGAGCCGAGGGGGGCGTTCTACATCTACGCCAACGTGGCACGCCTGACCGACGATTCGCGCGCGTTCTGCTGGCGGATGCTGGAGGAGGCGGGCGTGGCCGTCACCCCGGGCGAGGACTTCGGCGCCCACCGCGCGGCCGAGCACGTGCGCTTCTCCTACGCCACGGGGCTGGAGGCGCTGCAAGAGGGCGTGCGCCGCATCGCCGCATGGCTGGGTAGGCCCTAGGCCGGATGTTTCATGTGATCGCGGATGGTTGGCGCGGGATGCGCGAGGTCGGGGCGCGCATGCAGGCAAGAAGCATGGCCATCGCCATGGTTCGCGGCCGAAGGCGCGCATCCGGCCCGCGCAGGCAAGCCAGGCGCCGCGAAATGCAGCGCGCCATGCTGCAACAGTCGTTTCATGCCGATAGAATCCTTTCGTGCTGCCCTGTTGTTTGGAAACCAACGAATGGTCACATGAAAAATTCGGCCCGGGCCCGGCGCAAGTTTTGTCGCGCCTGCCGCGCCGTGCTAGCTTGCGCCGCCGCGAAACGCAAGCCGTCGCGGCGAAGGAGCACAACACCCCATGTTGAAGATACTGACCCGGGTTTTCGGCAGCCGGAACGACCGGATTCTCAAATCCCTCTACCCCGTCGTGGATCGCATCAACGCGCTGGAAGACGACGTCCGCGCGCTCTCCGACGACGAGCTGAAGGGCAAGACGGCCGAGTTCAAGCAGCGACTGGAGGCGGGTGAGAGCCTGGACGACTTGCTGCCCGAGGCCTTCGCCGTGGTGCGCGAGGCCAGCCGCCGCGTGCTGGGCATGCGCCATTTCGACGTGCAGCTCATCGGCGGCATGATCCTGCACCAGGGAAAGATCGCCGAGATGAAGACCGGCGAGGGCAAGACGCTGATGGCCACGCTGCCGGTGTATCTCAACGCGCTGACCGGCAAGGGCGTGCACGTGGTGACCGTGAACGACTACCTGGCCCGGCGCGACGCCGAATGGATGGGCAAGGTGTATGGCTTCCTCGGCATGCAGACGGGCGTCATCGTGCACGGGCTCACGGCCGAGGAGCGGCGCGCGGCCTACGCCGCCGACATCACCTACGGCACCAACAACGAGTTCGGCTTCGACTACCTGCGCGACAACATGGCCTTCGCGCCCGAGGAGCTGGTGCAGCGCGGCCACCACTACGCCATCGTGGACGAGGTGGACTCCATCCTGATCGACGAGGCGCGCACCCCGCTCATCATCTCCGGCCCGGCCGAGCAGGCCGGCGACCTCTATGAGAAGATGGACGCCATCATCAAGAAGCTCGGCCCCGAGGACTACGAGAAGGACGAGAAGGATCGCGCCGTGTCCTTCACCGAGCAGGGCCTGGAGCACGTGGAGACGCTGCTGCGCGAGGCGGGCATGATGCCCGAAGGCAACCTCTACGACCCCGAGAACGTGAACCTGATGCACGCGGCCACGATGTGCCTGCGCGCCAACACCCTGTTCACCCGCGAGGTGGACTACATCGTGCGCGGCGGCGAGGTGGTCATCATTGACGAGTTCACCGGCCGCATGATGCCCGGCCGCCGCTACTCGGACGGCCAGCACCAGGCGCTGGAGGCCAAGGAAGGCGTGCCGGTGCAGCCGGAGAACCAGACGCTGGCCAGCGTCACCTTCCAGAACTACTTCCGCATGTACGAGAAGCTGGCCGGCATGACCGGCACGGCCGACACCGAAGCCGAGGAGTTCCAGAAGATCTACAACCTGGAAGTGGTCATCGTGCCCACCAACAAGCCGATGATCCGCCAGGACCTGCCTGACCTGGTCTATCGCGACCAAGAGGACAAGTACCAGGCCATCCTCGAGGACATCGTCGAGACCCACAAGAAGGGCCAGCCGATTCTCGTCGGCACCACCTCCATCGAGAAGTCCGAGCATCTGTCGGCGATGCTAAAGAAGGCGGGCATCCCCCACGAGGTGCTGAACGCCAAGCATCACGAGCGCGAGGCCGAGATCGTGGCCCAGGCCGGACGCAAGGGCGCGGTGACCATCGCCACCAACATGGCCGGCCGCGGCACCGACATCATGCTGGGCGGCAACCCGGACATGCTCATCGCGCAGCTGCCGGAGAAGCTCTCCGAGGAGGAGCGCGAGCAAAAGGCGGAAGAAATCCGCGAGGCGTGCCGGGCCGAGCACGACGAGGTCGTGGCGCTGGGCGGCCTGCACATCATCGGCACCGAGCGGCACGAGTCCCGCCGCATTGACAACCAGCTGCGCGGCCGCGCCGGCCGCCAGGGCGATCCGGGCTCGACCCGCTTCTACCTGTCGCTGGAAGACGACTTGATGCGCATCTTCGGCGGCGAGAAGATGCAGGCCATGCTCACGAAGATGGGCTTCCAGAAGGGCGAGGTCATCGAGCATCCGTGGGTGAGCAAGGCCATCGAGAACTCGCAGAAGAAGGTCGAGGGCCGCAACTTCGACATCCGCAAGCAGTTGCTGGAATACGACGACGTGATGAACCAGCAGCGCGACGTGATCTATTCGCAGCGGCGCGAGCTGCTGGAGGCCGAGGACGTGCGCGACGTCATCGAGGACATGCGCCGCGACTTCGTCTCCACGCTGGTGGAGCGCCACATGCCGCCGCAGTCCTATGCCGACGACTGGGACCTAGACGGCCTGGCCGCGGCGCTGAAGGAGGAGCTGGCGCTGGAAGCGCCGGTGCGCCAGTGGGTGGACTCCGGCGAGGTGGAGGACACGGACGCGATGGTGGATCGCATCTGTCAGGCGCTGGCCGACATGATGGCGGAAAAGGAAGCGCGCGTGGGCGGCGAGAACATGCGCCAGTTCGAGAAGTTTCTCGTGCTCCAGATGCTCGACCACCACTGGAAGGAGCACCTGCTAGCGATGGATCACCTGCGCCAGAGCGTGGGCCTGCGGGGTTACGCGCAGAAGCAGCCGATCCAGGAATACAAGCGCGAGTCCTTCGAACTGTTCGCGGCCATGCTCCAGCGCATCCGGCACGACACGATGCGGGCGCTGCACCACGTGGAGGTGGAGGAGGAAGCCCCGCAGCCGGTGGAGGAGCCGCGCGAGGCCGCGCCGGTGCAATACAGCCACGGCGAGGAGGTGCTGGAGGAGGAAGCGCCGCAGACCTTCAAGCGCAAGCAGCCGAAGGTGGGCCGCAACGACCCCTGCCCC
>JALVTX010000139.1 GCA_027035825.1 Mariprofundaceae bacterium | reverse complement strand
GTGCTGGCGACGCGCGAGGCGGTTCTGGCGGCGCTGAACCAGGTGTTCGACATGGCCAGCGTCTCCGCCGAGGAAATGATCGAGGACATGGGGCTGGATGCGCTGTCCCGCGAGATCGAGGAGGCCGGCGATCTGCTGGAGGCCGAGGACGACGCGCCGGTCATCCGCCTGCTCAACACGCTCATCGCCCAGGCGCTCAAGGAACGCGCCAGCGACATTCACATCGAGCCGTTCGAGCGGCAGGTGCGGGTGCGCTTTCGCATTGACGGGGTGCTGCATGCCGTGGTTCGCCCGCCCAAGGGCGTGGAGGCGGCGCTCATCAGCCGCGTGAAGGTGATGGCCGGGCTGGACATCGCCGAGAAGCGCCATCCGCAGGACGGACGCTTCCGCGTGCGGGTGGCCGGCCGGGACGTGGACGTGCGCGTGTCCGTGCTGCCGACGGCATTTGGCGAGCGCGTGGTGCTGCGCCTGCTTGATCGCGGCGCGCGCATGCTGACGCTGCCGGAGCTCGGCATGAGCGAGGATCAACTGGCGATGATGCGCGAGGCCATCCGCGCGCCGCACGGGATGGTGCTGGTGACCGGCCCGACTGGCTCCGGCAAGAGCACCACCCTGTACGCCTCGCTGATGGAGGTGGATCGCGATAACCGCAACGTGATGACCATCGAAGACCCCATCGAGTACCAGCTCGAGGGCGTGGGGCAGATGCAGGTGCGGCCGAAGATCGGCGTCACCTTTGCTTCCGGCCTGCGCTCGATTCTGCGGCAGGACCCGGACATCGTGATGATCGGCGAGATCCGCGACCTGGAGACGGCCGAGATCGCGATCCAGGCCAGTCTCACCGGGCATCTGGTGTTCGCTACCCTGCATACGAATGACGCGCTGTCGGCCATCACCCGCCTGCGCGACATGGGCGTGGAGCCGTGGCTCGTGGCCTCGTCGCTGATCCTGACGCAGGCGCAGCGGCTGGTGCGTCGCCTGTGCCCGCATTGCGCCCGCGCGCGGCCGGCGCGGGAGGAGGACTGGATGTTGCTGGACGTGGACCCAGCGGCGATGCGAAAGACGCGGGAGATTCGCGATGCGGTTGGCTGCGAGCGGTGCATGCACACGGGGTACGTGGGGCGCGTGGCCATCTACGAAATGACCGCGATCTCCGAGGCGATGCGGGATGCCATCCACGATGGCAAGGGGCTGCCGACGCTGCGCCGGCTCGCCCGGCGCGAGGGCATGCGCTCGCTGCGCGCCGACGGCGCGAGGCACGTGGCCGCCGGCGTCACCTCGGTGGACGAGGTGCTGCGGGTGACGGCCGAGGACGCGCTGACCGAGACGCCATGAGCCTGTTCCGCTACGAGGCGATGGATGCGCGGGGGCGAATCCGGCGCGGCGAGATCGAGGCGGCCACGGAGCGGGCGGCGCGACAGACGCTCAAGGAGCGGGGGCTGGCGGCGCGGCGGCTCTCGCCGGCCGCCGAGGCGCGGGAGCCCGGTCAACCCGTTCGCGGCGGCCGGTTGCGCGAGGAGGAAGTCGCGCTCTTTCTCGAACAACTAGCCGCGCTGACGGAGGCCGGCATGCCGCTGGCCGAGGCGCTGGCGGCCATCGCCGAGGGAGCGGAACGGCCGGCGCTGCGGCGGGCGCTGACGGATGCGCGTCGGCGCGTGCTGGAGGGCGAGTCGTTCGCCGCCGCCTTGCGCGCGCAGGGGCTGGGCGACGTGGTCTGCAACATGGTGGCCGCCGGCGAGGAGACGGGGCAGCTCGAGGCCGTGGCGGCCCGGCTGGCCGGCATGCTGGAGCGCCGCCGCGAACTCAGGCAGGAGATGCTGTCGGCGACGTTGTATCCGGCCATCGTGATGGG
>JALVTX010000138.1 GCA_027035825.1 Mariprofundaceae bacterium | reverse complement strand
ACGAGGACACGCACCAGGATCACCGCCGGCTGGCCCGGGCCGTGCATTCGGCCACGCGGCACGTGCCCAGCGTGCTGGCCTACGAGACGCCGACCAGCCGGGGATTCGAGCCGACCGTGTTCATGGATATCGGCGAGACGCTGTCCGACAAGCTCAAGGCGCTGGACGCGCACGCCTCGCAGGTGGAGCGCACCAACATCCAGGGGCTGAACATCGTGCAGATCGCCCTGGCCACGGCGCATTTCCGCGGCGTGCAGGCGCGGGTTTCCTGCGCCGAGGCCTTCATGCCCATCCGCATCCGGTTGTAGCCTCTTCCGGCCGTTCATTGCGCATGATCCCGCATTCCAGGCCGGTGTTTGACGCCGCATTCGCCGAGGCGCTGCAACGCCCCTTGGCGCGCGGCCATGTGACGGCGGGGAAGGAGGCGCGGGCGCTGGAGCGAGAGGCGGCCCGGGCGCTCGGGCGCGGGGCCGGCGTGGCCGTGGATTCCGGCGCCAGCGCCCTGATGCTGGCGTTGCTGGCGCGGGGCGGCGATCCGGGCGCGCGGCGCGTCGGCATCCCGGCCTATGCCTGCCGCGCGCTGTGGCATGCGACGCGGGCGGCGGGCTGCGAGCCCGTGTGCATGGATTGCGGGCCTGATCTCAGGCTGGATGCGGACAAGGCCCGGGCGCTGGCGTCGTCGCTGGACGCCGTGATCGTGGCGCATCCGTTTGGCATGCTGGAGCCGCTGGCGGCCGAGCGCTGGCCATGCCCGGTGATCGAGGATGCGGCGCAGTCCGCTGGCGGGCGTCTGGATGGCCGTCCCGTTGGCTCGTTCGGTGACGTGGCGGTGGTGTCATTTTACGCCACCAAGCCCTGGGGTGGCGCCTATGGCGGGCTGGTGGCGGGCGATGAAGATGAACCGGGCGGATCGTGGCTGGAGGCCATTCGGCAAATGCGGTGCGCGGACACGGCCGATGCGGCGCTGCCCCATGCCGGCAATCACCAGCTCTCCGACGTGCACGCGGCGCTGGCGCTGGCGCGCCTGGCCCGGGCCGGGCGGGAGCGCGCGGCGCGCGCGGACCTGGCGCGGCGGTATGATGAATGGATTGAGGAAACGCGCGCCGAACCCGTGCCGCGCGAGGCGGAGGCGGCGCATTTCCGCTACATCGTGCGCGCGCCCGACGCCGGCGAGACGATTCGCGCCCTGCGAGATCGGGGGGTGGATGCGCGCCGGCCGGTGGAGACGCCCTTGTCCCGCTTCTCCGGCGTGGATTGCCCGGGCGCGGAGGATGCGTGGCGCCATTGCGTGTCGCTGCCGCTGTTGGCCGACATGAGCGAGGAGGAATGCGAACGGATGCGGGAGGCGATGCAGGCATGCCTGTGACGTGGCGGCGATGGATGGGATTGGCCGTGGCGCTGGGGCTGGCCTTGCCCTGGCCGGGGTTGCCGTCGCTGATGCAGGGGCCGAAGTTGTTTGTCGCGGCGGCGCTGATGACCTGGGCGCTGATGCCCTGGGTGATCCGGCTTGCCTGGCGGCTGGACGCCGTGGATCGGCCGTCGTCCCGGCGCGTGCATGCCGAGCCGACGCCGCGCATCGGCGGCCTGGCCGTGTTCGTGGCCGTGAACCTGACGCTGTTCCTGCACTTCAACTATTCGCTGGGGCTGAAGGGCGTGTGCATCTCGGCGGCCATCGTCGCGGCGCTGTCGCTGTGGGATGACGTGCGCGAGTTGCCTGCCGCCGTCAAGCTGGTCGGGCAGTTGGCGGCGCTCGTGGTGCTGGCCGCATTCGGCGTGCACGTCGAGTTTGCCCCGGACGCGTGGTGGGGATGGCTGGCCGAATACGCGGTGACGGCGCTGTGGGTCATCGGCATCACCAATGCCTTCAACTTTCTCGATGGCATCAATGGCCTGGCGGCGGCGCTGGCCTTGAGCGTGTGCCTGCTGATGGGGCTGTTGGCATGGAGCACGCACCAAGGCTACATGCTGTTGCTCTGCCTGTCCGTGGCGGGAGGCGCGGCCGGCTTTCTGCCGGACAACGCGCGCTACGCGGCGCCGGCGCGGGTGTTCCTGGGCGACGTGGGCAGCACCTGGCTGGGCTGGATGATGGCCGGGGTGGCCGTGATGGGTGACTGGTCGAGCGAGGGACCGATCAAGGCCTATTCCGCGCCGGTGCTGATTTTCTCGGTGATGATCTTCGACATGATCTACACCACGGTGGCGCGCATCTGGCGCGGCGACGTGCGCAGCGTCCATGAATGGATCGCCTTCGTGGGGCGCGATCACCTGCATCACCGCCTGATGTATCTGGGGCTGACCCAGAAGCAGGCGGTCTGGGCCGTCGTGGCCTTGTCCCTGGTGACGGGACTGGCGGCGCTGGCGCTGGTTTCCGCCAACGAATTCTCGGTCTGGCTGCTCCTGGCGCAGAGCGCGGTCATCTACGTGCTGCTCAGCGTCATCATGGTGCTGGCAGCGCGGCGCATCGAGGCCGGCGAGGCGGCGAACGGAACAGGGGCATGAATGCCGTGGACGCGGAGGCGCTGGTTGCCCGCTGGCGCGCGCTTCGCGCCGAGGTGGAGGATGCCGGCGCAAGCCTGCTGGCGGTGTCCAAGTACGCGCCCGACGAGGCCGTGACGGCGCTGCTGGATGCCGGCCAGCTCGACTTTGGCGAATCCCGGCCGCAGCAGTTGCGCGACCGGGCCCGGCGCTTCCCGGAGGCGCGCTGGCACATGATCGGGCCGGTGCAGAAGAACAAGTCGAAATACGTGGGTCGCTTCGCCGCCATGTGGCACAGCGTCGAGGACGCCCGGACGGCGCGGCTGGTGGCTCGCCATGTTCAGGGGCGGCGACTGCCGGTGCTGGTGCAGGTGAACGTGTTGCGGCTGCCCGGGCGGCATGGCGTGTTGCCGGAGGCCGCGGCGGAGCTGGTGGCGGAACTGGAAAGCCTGCCCGAGCTGGAGTTCGCGGGGCTGATGTGCATGGCCGCGAAGGGGGGCGACGCGCGCGTCGCGTTTTCCGCCCTCCGCCACTTGCGGGACGCGTTGGCTGGTGGAAGCCTGCGGCGCGCAGGCCATGCCGCGCCCATCCTGTGCATGGGCATGAGCGGGGACTGGCGCGAGGCGCTGGAGGAAGGCTCGGACATGGTGCGGTTGGGTTCGGCCCTGTTCGGCGACAGTCGGGCCGAAGCCCGACCCACGACCCGATCTGCCGGGCCCTCCGCGGCCGGACAGGCGGGAACGACGCGCAAGGAAGGAACATGAAGCATCTTCGAATCGGATTCATCGGCGGCGGCAACATGGCCGAGGCATTGATTGCGGGCCTGGTGCGCGCGGGCCACGCCCCCGAGGCGCTGACGGTGGTGGACGTGGATGAGGCGCGGCTGGCCGTCCTGCGCGACGCCTGGGGGGTGACGACGACGTCCTCGCACCTGAAGGCCGTGGCCGGCGCCCAGGCGGTGGTGCTGGCGGTGAAGCCGCAGCAGATGGACGAGGCGTTGGGCGCCATCGCGCCGGGGCTGGATGTCGATGCCACGGTCATCAGCATCGCCGCCGGCGTCGGCATCGCTCGGCTTCGGCGCGGGCTGGGCCGGGACGTGGCGTTGGTGCGGGTGATGCCGAACACGCCCTGCCTGGTGGGCGCGGGCATGTCCGTACTCTATTCCGAGGCGAAGGAGGAGCACCGCGCCCGCGCCGAGTACGTGCTCGGCTCCTCGGGGCGCACGGCGTGGGTGGATGACGAGGACCTGCTGCATGCGGTGACGGCGGTGTCCGGCAGCGGGCCGGCCTATTTCTTCCTGCTGGCGGAACTGATGCAGGCGGCGGCGAAGGGCCTGGGCCTGCCGGAGGGTTTGAGCCGCGAGCTGGTGGCGCAGACGGCGCTGGGCGCCGGCCGGATGCTGGCGGAAACGGGCAAGAGCGCCGGCGAGTTGCGACAGCAGGTGACGAGCCCCGGAGGCACGACGCAGGCGGCGCTGGAAACGATGTTCGAGGCGGGATTGCCCGATACGGTGCGCGCGGCCGTCGCCGCCGCGGCCAGGCGCTCGCGGGAACTGGCCTGATGTTCCTGCTGGGCTATTTCCTGCAGGCGCTGGCCGGCGTGGTGCATGTGCTGCTGGTGTCGGCCGAGATCGTGGTCGTGGCACGGGCCGTGTTGTCCTGGGTGTCGCCCGATCCCTACAACCCCATCGTGCGCGTCATCGTGCAGCTCTCCGAACCGATGCTGTATCCGGTGCGCCGGCGCATGCCGATGCCGGGCGGGCTCGATTTGTCGCCGATGATCGTGATCCTGGCGCTGATGTTCCTGGACAGCTTTCTCACGCCGAGCCTGCAACGTCTGGCCCTGTCGCTGGTGTCGTGAGCGTTGCCGACGCCGCCGTGGACGCAGCCATCGAAGCAATCGTTGCCGAAGGACGGGATGGCATCTATCTGAATGTCCATGCGCAACCGGGCGCGCGCAAGCCGGCCCTGCGCGGCTTGCATGGCGACGCGGTGAAGATCGCGGTGCGCGAGGCGGCCGAGGCCGGCCGCGCCAATGCCGCCATCGCGGCCTTCGTGGCCGCCTGGCTGGATGTGCCGAAATCCGATGTCGAGGTGGCCAGCGGCCATCAGTCCCGGCGCAAGCGGCTGTTCGTGCGCGGCGACGCCGCGGAGCTGAAGCGGCGGGTTGTCGCGGCCTTGCGCGAGGCCGGGTAGTGCAGGCCTTGTCCGCGCGCCTGATCGTTCGCGTGCTGGTGAGCGTCGCCCTGTTGGCGGCGCTGCTGCATTATGTGGACATGGAGGATGCCTGGCGGCGGTTGCGCCAGGTGTCGCCCTGGCCGGTGGCGGCGGCGACGCTGCTGCTGATGGCCGGTCAGGGGCTGTCGGCCGTGCGCTGGAGCTGGCTGGCGCGGGGATTGGGGCTTTCGGTGCGGCTGGCGCGCAAGATCGAGCTGTATTTCCTGGGCATGTTCCTGAGCCTGTTTCTTCCCTCCACGGTGGGCGGGGACGTGGCGCGCGGCTTCCTGCTCGCGCGGGGGCGCGAGGGCGCGGGCTGGGCCGCCGCGGCCAGCGTGCTGCTGGAGCGGGTCAACGGCGTGGGTGGCGTGAGTATTCTGGCCAGCGTCTGCCTGCCGTTCGTGGACGCGCCGGCATCGCTGAAGGGCGCGTGGTTCGCGGGCGTCTCCGTTTACTGGCTGGGCGTGTTCACCTACCCCTTCTGGCACCGGCGGCTGCCGGGGATGCTGCGTCGGTGGGGCGAGCTGCCGCTGGCGTCGTCCGCGTTCCGGCGCGCCTGGTGGAAGGGGATGGTCATTTCCCTGACGTTTCAGATCATTGTCGTGCAGTGCCATGTCTGGCTCGGGCAGGCGGCGGGCCTGGAGATGGCGTGGCCGGCGTACGCAGTGATGGTGTGCGTGGTGGGGCTCGTTTCGGCGCTGCCGGTGTCGTTCAATGGCTTCGGCATCCGCGAGGCGGGCTACGTCGGGTTCGTGAGCTGGCTGGGGGGCGATGCCGGGTCGGCGGCCGTGATGTCGGCCCTGTGGGTGCTGGTGCTGGCCGTGGCGGCGTTGCCGGGCGCCTGGATTCTCTGGCGCATGGGGGGACGGGCGGCGCTGTCGGGAGATTGACGCCCGGATCTGGCTCGTTTCTTGCTTGGGTCTTGGGGTGATGAACGCGCCCATGCCCGAGACCGTGGAAGCCTCCCCGCTCGCCGCCCAGTTGGAGCAGCGGCCTGGCGGTCGTTTTGTGCGTTTGATGCTGGAGGAGGGCGCGGTCGGGCCGCGCCTGGTGGAGAAGGCGCTGCGCGTGCAATCGCGCCTGTCCGGCGAGCCGAGGCTGCTGTCTTCCATCCTCATCGAACTTGGCATGCTCACCGAGGACGAGCATCGCCGCTTCATTCGCCGGCATGGCCGGCAATTTCGCATCGGCGAGCTGCTGACCGAGCTGGGCTTCATCAGCCTGGCGCAACTGGCTCGCGCGGAGGCGGAGCTGGGCCGGCAGCCCGGCACGCCGATGGGGCAGGTGCTGGTGCGGCTGGGATTCGTGACCCAGCATCAGGTGGCGCAGGCCCTCTCCGAGCAGTTGGACATGCCGCTGATTCACCTCGACGAGGAAATGGTGGATCGGGACGTGGTCGGGAAGTTTCCGCTCAAGTTCCTGCGCACGCATCGCGTGCTTCCCTATGAAATGGACGAGGAGCGGGTGCGCCTGGTGACGAGCAGCCCGCTCAACAACCCGGCCATTGACGAGATCGCCGCCCGCACGGGCCGCAAGGCGGCGGTGTCGTTGATCGCCAAGGACACCCTGATGGCCTTGCTCGACCGGCTGGAGAACCGGCGGGAGGCGACGGGCGTTCGCGGCGAGGAACGGGGCGACCAGGTGGCCACCGTGGTGGACGACATCCTGCTTTCGGCCATGCGCGACCGGGCCAGCGACATTCACATCGAGCCTTTGGCCGATCGGGTGCGCGTCCGCTTTCGCATGGACGGCGTGCTGATTCACAAGATGGACTTGCCGCCGGCGCTGGCCACGCGGGTGACGGCGCGCATCAAGGTGCTGGCGGACATGGACATCGCCGACACCCGCTGCCATCAGGACGGGCGCACGACCCAGCGCATCGGCGGCGTGGACGTGGACTTGCGCATCTCGACCTATGTCACCGTTCACGGGGAGAACGTGGTGCTGCGTATTCTGCGCCATGACGGCGGGCTGCGGAGCCTGGAGCAGATCGAGATGAGCCAGACGCTGCTCGATCGGTTCAAGCACGAGGCGCTGGATGCGCCCACGGGCGTCATCCTGGTGACGGGGCCGACGGGCTCGGGCAAGACGACGACGCTGTATGCGGCCATTGACTATCTGAACCGGCCCACGACCAAGATCATCACGCTGGAAGACCCGGTCGAATACGTGGTGGACGGCATCATGCAATGTTCGGTGAATGTCAAGGCCGGGCGGACGTTTGAATCCTCGCTCAAGGCCATTGTGCGGCAGGACCCGGATGTCATCGTGCTGGGCGAGGTGCGCGACAGGATGTCCGCCGAGGTGGCCGTGCAGGCGGCGCTGACCGGCCACAAGGTGCTGACTACTTTCCACACCGAGGATTCCATCGGCGGTCTGCTGCGCCTGATGGACATGGGCATCGAGACGTTCCTGATTTCGTCCACCGTCGTCAGCATTCTGGCGCAGCGCCTGATCCGCACCATTTGCCCCGAATGCCGCCAGGCCTACATGCCGAACCGCCGCGTCGCCCGCGCCATCGGGATTGACGACGAAACGCTGAAGAACCACGTGTTCCATCGCGGCGTGGGCTGCGGCGCCTGCCACGGCACGGGCTACCACGGCCGAACGGCGCTGCACGAGCTGCTGATTCTCAACGAGGACGTGCGCGAGGCCATTCTGGAGCGCAAGACCTCGCACGAGGTGCGGCAAATCAGTTGCGAGTCCACGGACCTGTTGTCGCTGATGGAAAACGGCGTGTACAAGGTACTCAAGGGCCAGACCACCGTGGACGAGGTGTATCGCGTCGCGCCGCGGTCGCTGCACGGGCGGAGCGTGGCGGACATCTTGCGGCTGATGGGCGAGGAGGATGGATGATGGATGCGTCTGATCTGGCGGCTCTGATTCGGCGGCGTTTCCGCGAGGGCGATGCGCGGCTGCCGGTGTTGCCCGAGGCCGTCATCGAGGTGCGCCGCATCGTGGGCGACGAGCGCAAGGGCGCGGCGGACATCGCCCGGGTGATCGGCGGCGATCCGGCGCTGTCGTCATCGGTGCTGAAGGTGGCCAACAGCGTGCGGTTTCGCGCCAGCGGCGCGGAGATTCGTTCCCTGCCCGTGGCCATCCAGCGGCTGGGCGGCCGGCGGACGCTGGAGCTCTTGGTGGCGATTTCCAGCCGCCTGCACATGGCGGTGCGCGAGCGCGCCCTGCAAGCGATGATTCGCGAATGCAACGATTACTGCCTGCGGGTGGCCATCGCCGCCCAGCATCTGGCGCGGCTGTCCCGCGCGGCCGATCCCGGCGAGGCGTTTCTGGCCGGCCTGCTGTTCGAGATTGGCGTGCCCGCCATCATCAGCGCCGCCGA
>JALVTX010000137.1 GCA_027035825.1 Mariprofundaceae bacterium | reverse complement strand
TGTCGCAAGGGGCTTGTCCAGCGCAAGAAGCGCGTGCGCCACGCCGCCCTGCTGGACCGACCAGACTTGCACGGCGGGTTCCGCGGCCGGCAAGTCGGCCGCGCGCCAGGCAAGCCCCAGCGCGATGGCGACCAGAGCGCCGGCCGCGCTTGCCGCTTTCATGGCGCCGGCGCGGGCCGTGTCGCCGCAACGTGCGCGTCGGCCTCGCCATCGTGGAAACGCAGTCGCAGCGCATCACCGGCATCGAGGCCGCGCACGCGGGGAACGACGCGGCCCCGTTCGTCCTCGCAGATGACATATCCGCGCTCCAGCACCGCCAGCGGATTCATTGCCGCAATGCGATGCTGCTCGCGCGCCAGTTGCTGCCGCGCCTGCTGCACGCGCTGGCCGGTCAACCGCGTCAGCCGTTCTCGATGGCGCTCCACATCCATGCGCCAGCCATCGCGGGCCAGTCGCCAGTCGTGAACCAGCCGCATCCGCTGTCGCGACAGGTGTTGGCGATGGCCGGCGAGCATCCGATCCATGAGCTGGCGCAAGAGCGGCAGGCGAGGCAGCCGCTGGCGCAGCGTGTTTCGATCCGGGCAGCAGAGTTCGGCGGCATTGGATGGCGTGGCCGCCGAGCGATCGGCCGCGAAATCGGCCAGCGTGACGTCGATTTCGTGGCCGATGCCCGTGATGACGGGGATGCCGCATTCCGCGATGGCGCGAACGACGGCTTCGTCATTGAAGCACCACAGGTCTTCGGGGCTGCCTCCGCCGCGGACGACGAGCAGCACGTCCGGAGGCTCCGGCAGGGCTTGCAGGCGGGCGATGGCCCGGGCGATGGCGGGCGCGGCCGCTTCGCCCTGAACCAGCGTCGGCGCAAGCGTCAGCGAAAGCCAGCCGGGCCGCGTGGCCAGCACCTTGCGCACGTCCTGGATCGCGGCTCCGGTCGGCGAGGTGACGATGCCGATATGTTTCGGGAATTCCGGCAACGGTCGCTTGCGGGCGGGGTCAAACCAGCCGCGTTCGGCAAAGATGCGCTTGCGCCGCTCAAACTCGATGGCCAGCGCGCCGCTGCCCGCCGCCTCCACGCGGGTGACGACGAGCTGGTAGCGCCCCTGGGGCGGGTAGACGGAAAGGCGCCCCTCGAAGATGTATTGCCCTCCCTCGGCGGGGAGTTCGCGCAGGCGGTTGGCGGTCGATTTCCAGATGACGGCGGGCAGCGTGGCTCCTTCGTCCTTGACGGTGAAATAGACGTGGCCGGATGGCTGGCGTTTCAGGCGCGACACCTCGCCGATCACGCGGATGTCCGGAAAACCCTGCTCAAGCGTCTGCTTGATGCGCGCGGTCAGTTCGCTGACGGACAGGGGCTGGATGGCGCTGCTCATGCGGCGATGATAGCCGCCCGGATGTTTCATGACGACCATGCGGCGGAACGGGGAGGGCGGGGGAACCGAAAAGGGTTGGTTCGGGCAGGGCAGAACACTGACCTCTCCCCATTTTTCGGGCGTGAGTTCTTTAAGCCATTGAGATATAAGGGATAAATGCTTCATTGGGGTTGGATTGGGGTTCTCCGTTTGTTATTCTGTGTTTGCCTCTAAGCACTGAAAAACAAAGGAGAACCCCGATGAGCAAGGATGCCCGTGAACGGAGTAAATGGAAAGTTCGTGTCCTAGTCCACTACATATGAGACAAAGGCGTGGATTCAGGCCGCCATTCTGGGATTGAGGCTGGCAAGATACTGTGCGGGCGGTAGGAGGTTCAAGCTGACCTCTCCCCATTTTCCGGGCGTGAGTTCTTTAAGTCATTGAGATATAAGGGATAAATGCTTCTTGGGGTTGGATTGGGGTTCTCCGTTTGTTATTCTGTGTTTGCCTCTAAGCACTGAAA
>JALVTX010000136.1 GCA_027035825.1 Mariprofundaceae bacterium | reverse complement strand
GTGGCGGGTGACCGCGCGCTCAATAGCGGGTCAGCGATCCATCCACCTCGTCAATCCAGCGCAGGATGCCGCCGGCCAGGTTGCGGACGTTGTCGTAGCCCTGCGACTTCAGGAACTCGACCGCCTGCGCCGAGCGCCCGCCCATCTTGCAGTGCACCACCACGTCGCGGTCGCGCGGCACCTCGGCGTAGCGGGTCGGCAGTTCGCCCAGCGGAATCTCCCACGAGCCCTCGATGCGGCAGATGGCCACCTCGTGCGGCTCGCGCACGTCCAGCACGAACAGGTCGGGGTTCTCGTCCAGCATCCGCTTGAGCTGGCGCGGCGTGATGTCGTCCGGGCCCAGTGGCTCCTCGGCCGGCTCTTCCGCCTCGGTCGGCGGCAGGCCGCAGAACTGCTCGTATTCGACCACGTCCTGGATCGTGGGGTGCTCGCCGCAGGCAGGGCAGGCCGGGTCGCGCCGCAGCTTCACCTCGCGGAACTTCATGTCCAGCGCGTCGTAGAGCAGCAGGCGGCCGGAGAGCGTGTTGCCGATGCCGAGGATAATCTTGATGGCCTCGGTGGCCTGGATCACGCCGATGACGCCGGGCAGCACGCCCAGCACGCCGCCCTCGGCGCAGGAGGGCACGAGCCCCGGCGGCGGCGGCTCGGGATAGAGGCAGCGGTAGCAGGGGCCGTCCTTGTGGTGGAAGACGGTGGCCTGCCCCTCGAACTGGAAGATGGAGGCATAGACCAGCGGCTTGCCCTCCAGCACGCAGGCGTCGTTGACGAGGTAGCGGGTGGGGAAGTTGTCCGTGCCGTCCACCACGATGTCGTAGCCGCGCACCAGCTCGCGCACGTTGTCGCGGCGGATGCCTTCGCCGTGCAGGTTCACCTCCATGTAGGGGTTGATGCCGAGCAGCTTGTCGCGCGCGCTTTCCACCTTCGGGCGGCCGACGTCCTTCGTCGTGTGCGCGATCTGGCGCTGGAGGTTGGATTCGTCCACCACGTCGAAATCCACCAGGCCCAGCGTGCCGATGCCGGCGGCGGCCAGGTACAGCGAGATGGGGCTGCCCAGCCCGCCGGTGCCGATGCACAGCACCCTGGCCTGCTTGAGCTTTTCCTGCCCCTCCAGGCCCACCTGCGGCAGGATGATGTGTCGGTTGAATCGCGCCAGCTCCTCGGCGCTGAGAATGTCGGACATGAATCAATCCCCTTGTGGTTGCGTTGGCGGCGGAGTATGCGCATCCGGCGCGGGATGTTCAATGCGCGGCCATGAAGGTATAAATCGCGCATGGCGGGCGTGGACGAATCGGTTCGGGGGCATCGCGAGCGGCTCAGGCGGCGGTTCGCCGAGCACGGCTTCGAGGGCTTCCACGACTACGAGGTGCTGGAGCTCTTGCTCACCTACGCCATTCCCCGGCGGGACGTGAAGCCGGTGGCCAAGCGGCTGCTTCATGCATTCGGAACGCTGGCCGGCGTCTTCGACGCGCCGGTGGCGGAGCTGATGGCGGTGGAGGGCGTGGGCGAGCAGGCGGCGGTGTTCATCTCCGTCGTCAAGCAGGCCGAGCTGCGCTACCTCGCTTCCGATCTGCCGGGCCGCTCGGTGTTCGACCGGCCGGACAAGGTGAAGGCGCACCTGCGCTACCTGGTGCAGGGCCGGGGCATGGAATGCTTCGGCGCCATCTTCACCGACCAGCAGCATCGGCACATCGCCACGCAGATTCTGTTCGAGGGCACGGTGGATCGCACGGCGGTGTACCCGCGCAACCTGATGAAGCGGGCGCTGGAGCTGGACGCCAAGGGGCTGATTCTGTTCCATAACCATCCGGGCGGTGCGCCGCGCGCCAGCCGCGAGGACGTGGCGCTCACCCGCCGCATGTGCGAGGCCTGCGAGCCGCTGGAGATTCGCGTGCTTGATCATTTCCTGATTGCCGGCAAGCGCGTGCTGTCGTTCAAGGAGGAGGGCTGGTTTTGAATTACGACGTGTTCAATGGCGATGCGGACGGCATCTGCGCCCTGCACCAGTTGCGGCTGGCCGAGGAGCGCGAGGCGGAGCTCGTCACCGGCGTGAAGCGGGACATCCGCCTGCTCTCGCGCGTGCAAGCCGGCGCGGGCGATGCGCTGACGGTGCTGGACATTTCCTTCGACGCCAACCGCGATGATGCGCTGCGGCTCTTGGATGCCGGCGCGCGCGTGCAGTGGTTCGACCATCACTATGCGGGCGAGCTGCCCGAGGCCGCCGGGCTGGAGGCGCACATCGACACGGCGGCGGGCGTGTGCACCTCGCTCCTGGTGAGCCGCCACCTGGACGACGCCTACCTGCCCTGGGCGGTGGCTGCGGCCTTCGGCGACAACCTGCACGAGGCGGCGCGCGCCGCGGCCGCGCCGCTGGGGCTGGATGATGCGGCGCTGTCGCGGCTGGAGCGGCTGGGCACGCTGCTGAACTACAATGGCTACGGCGTCAGCCTGGACGATCTCTTCTTCCACCCGGCCGAGCTGTATCGCCAGGTGTATGCGTTCGAGGATGCGTTCGCGTTCATCGAGCAGTCCGAGGCCATGCGCGTGCTGGCGGAAGGCTTCGAGGCGGACATGGCGCGGGCGCGCGAGGCGCCGCTGGCGCTGGATGCGCCGGGCTGTGCGGCGGTGACGCTGCCGGATGAACCCTGGGCGCGGCGCGTCTCCGGCGTCTATGCGAACGAGCTGGCGCGCGCGCATCCCGAGCGGGCGCATGCGCTGGCCATGAAGCTGCCGGACGGCTGCTGGCGCATCAGCGTGCGCGCCCCGCGCGCCAACCCCGAGGGCGCGGACGAGCTGTGCCGCCGCTTCCCCACCGGCGGCGGCCGCGCCGCGGCGGCGGGCATCAACGCCCTGCCGGCGGATATGTATGACGATTTTCTGGCTGCGTTTAGGGAGAGGTATCCTTAGCGCTAGACTAAGGGGTCGCGCGTGTAGCGCGGAAAAGTTTGCGCGACGTGTTAGATTTTTTGTTTGGTGTGGTCACAGCTGGGTTGCTTGCACAGCTTTTTAACTTCAAAGCACCTTTAAGCATTGTAAGCTTGTGCTCAACGAGAGCTCGGAACCCTTCAGGATGCATAAACGCACCCCTTGATTTCCAATAGACATATCCTCTAACCAGTAATGGGTACGTTTTAAGGTTAACATTCACTCCATTGTCTATCCGTTTTGTCCACATTTCCTCTGGGATCAGATTTTCTAGATACAGCCAATACTCTTCGGAATACAAATTAAAATACGTTCTGGCCCATCGCTTTACTTGTTGTCGCTGCTCGCTAAAAGGAGTACAAGTATCGACATCCATATTGGGTGGCATATTTGCATACCATTCGTAGTACCTGAGGTTCATCGCATTGTAATTCTCCCACTTCTTGTGCTCATTGCTCTGATGTAGTTGCAGCCATACAAAGATGAGGCCTACAATGGTAAGCAGGTGTGCTATTGACGTCTCGTACTTACTGAGAAATTGTTTCATTGACTTCCAGAAAATCTAACAATCTGAACATGAGGAACATGATGTCCTCATATTCGCCTTATGTATGCGGACGCTTTTTCCCTGATATTGCGTATTCAAGGGCAAAAGCGGAATGTGCTGTTTCTCCCGCATGGGCACCCCTCCTTGCCAGTTGGCGACCCCAATCTTGGGAAAAAACATGGCGCTTCGCAAGCTGGGTAGGCGCGGCGGGTTTGCCGGGCCTGTCGGCGGCGTGGATTGGCCGTGTATTTCCGCGCCGGATGCGGCCATGATTCGAGCGTTCTATTTACAAGCGCGGGCCAGAGCGGGACGGGCCGCGATGGGAATACCGGAGGAGCGTTGATGGCGGGCATCGTGGCGGGCATTCATGCGGTGAAGCACGCGCTGGAGTCTGGCGCGGAGGTCGCGGAGCTGCTCATCGAGCGGGGCAAGAAGCACCCGCGCCTCAACGAGCTGGTGCACCTGGCGCGGGCGGCGGGCGTGCCGGTGAGCTTCCGGCCCCGGCAGGCGCTGGAGCGGCTGGCGGCGGGCGTGTCGCACCAGGGGGCGGTGGCCCGGCTGGCGGCGCGCAAGCGGCCGGATTTCGCTGACACCGAGTGAGATAACTATCAGGGAAGAAGTGAGATAAATCGGAATGAAGTGGGATGAGAACGGCCATTCGAAAGCGGATTGTAAGGCCGTTTTGCAACTGAATTACAAAATACGCAACGCTTTGTAAGGCGGTCTCAAACCGGGATTACAAGTCATCGAAGAGGGTGGGTTCGAGGTCGGTCGCGCCCTTCTGGATGGTGCGGATCTGGCGCTCGGAGAGCCCATGCATGCGCGCCAGGTCGATCTGACGCATGCCCCTGGCCTCACGGATGCACTTGTTCCGCCAAGCCCGCCAGAACGAATCACACCGAGGGATATCGATATGAGCGCCGCCGAACCAGTCGGCCAGCCGGCGCGCCTTGTCCTCTCCGATGATCTCGACGATATTGGCCAGCTCATGGCTCCACTTGGATCGGTCGTCGGTCCACCGGCGCAGGTAGATTCGGCCACATCCGACCTTCCTGGCCAGGCGCAGCGCGTCCACCACGCCGACAACCTCGGCCACCTCCGGCAAATCTCCAGGCAAATCGTCCGGTTCAACAGAAGCCGCGATCATTCTCAGGGCGTCGTCACTGACCACGCCTGTCCTCCTCTGCTCTCGCCAGCCATTGCTTGAAGCACTCGATGACCAGGGAGAGCTGATCGGTCGTGCAAAATCGAAGGTCATCCACCCCAGTCAGCTTCCGCACTTCGGTGCGCAGCCCGCGAGCAGAAGCGTCGGCAATCAGTCCGGCATCTCGAAGTTGATACCAGAGCGACCATATCTTGCGTTCCTGCGGCGGCTGGCGTCGCCTGGATTTTGGCCTCCACCCAAGCGATCTGAAGTGCTGGAGCAGCTTCGCACGGCCGAACGAGTCGAGATCCGCTGCGCTTTTTGCCCGGCATACAGTCCAGAGCACGTCGCGATAAGTGTCGTCATCCAGGCCAAGCTGCTTGGCGGCAATGTGAATCTGAGCCAGCTCGGCCTGACGTTGATTACGAACCTTGCGCGGCACGGCAGATCACGGTCACCGGATTCTCCCGATCCGGCGCGATGGTCAGTTCGATGAGATTGGGGCAGCAGTGGCAGCTGTGGGCGGACACCCACGCCGCGGTCTTGCTGGCGCGCCTGGCGTCCACCACAACAGGACACGGCACGCACGGCGCGGCCACGGGGCACAGCGGATGTTGCCGGTATTCTCCCTGGATCAGGCCCACAGCCATATCCACCAGACCAGCACCGAATAGATGGCGCCGGCGAACAACAGTCCTTTCCAGTGCACGCGGATCATGAGGGCAACTTCAGCTGACCGTGAATATCCGGGATGGCCAGCTTCTTCATCCGCGCGGCCTGCGTCAGACTGGTCAGCGCCCGGTCGGCCAGGAACTTGCAGGTTTCGTTCAGTTCATCCTCGTTCTCGGCGATGAAATATCCCGAGGATGGATGGCCGCAAACATGCTGACCTTCCTTGCGCAGCTCCTCGATGATCTTCCGGACGCGGCGCATGGCCGCCGCATCCGGCTGACGCCAGGTGATTTCCCGCACCAGGTCGGCGCAGCTGATGCCGCGCGCCTTGCCGATATGCCGGCTCAGCTCGGCCAGCACCGAATCACGAGTTATCTGATCCATCGACCACCTCCTCGGCATACATCTCGCGCGCCTTCTGTTCGATGAGCGGCTCCACGAGCCACGATTCCTTGAAACCCTCCTCGATGAGAAGTTCCCTGGCCTTGGCCATGCGCTCGGTGCGCTCGGCTTGGGGAAGTTCCGGCAGCGCGGATTGCTGCTTGTTGTCCAGCATGTCGCCCAGCCGCCTCGGGCCTGTCTGAATCCGGGATTCGCCTCGCCGGCGCTCGGCCCGCTCGACCTGGAAGGCGTCGTCCCGCGCGGCCAGTTTCGATTCCACGATCCGCAACAGGTAATGATGATTCTTCAAGGGGCGCTGAAGGTTCGGGCGCTCCAGCACTTCCATCAGCGCCTGGCTCCAGATGTGCGATGGCGCATCAATCCTCCGCCGGTCGAAATCCACTCCCTTGATGATCATGTCACAAACCTCGCGGATCAGCCGCGCGGCGCGGTCGGGAGAAAGCGCGCGCTTGCCGGGCCGGAAGAGACCGACGTAGCGGATGGCCAGCGTGCCGCAGTCGCTCGGGAGTTCGGCCGCGGCCATCACCGCCTCGCGCCAGTCGGCGTCGGCGATGTAGGCCTCCAGGCCGGCCGCGAAACCACAGGCGGGACAGGTCGCCTTCATGCAACATCCACCCGATCGATTTCCACGTGCGCCGGCACGCCGTTGCGCAGCGCGACGGCGAGAATCTCGATTGCCGGCTTCAGCTTGCGAATAGTCTCGATATCGATTCCGAGTTCCTCTTCCAGGAGAGCCAGCGCCTTGCGCTCTGCGCGCCCATCTTCCTTTGTCGTATCGACCTCGTCAGGCGATTCGCCCTTCTGTTCATCATATTGGTTCCAGGCGCGGAGGTTGCCCGGATCCGTCGGGAGAAATGCCTGTGGTTTCTCATGCTTGCCAGCCCGCGCCGGCTCATTGGCATCGAGGCCGTCATGGCCGGCATCGTTGATCTCGTCGCCGATGCCGCACTCGTGCTCGATGCGCTCGATCCGTTCCAGCAGGTCAACGGCAGCCTTGTGAGTCAGCTTCCCTTGCTTATGCTCATACTTGCGGTTGTGCAGGATCTGGGCGCTGGACAACCCCATCTTCATGGCGAGCGCGCCCCAGCTCACCTTCAAGATGCCTTTCAGCTCCATGAGCCGGCGGATTGCCTCGTCCTGGATGGTCTCATTCTCCGCTTTTCCAGTCATGCCGACCTCCCGTTCGTAGTCGTCCAGGGCTCGGACGAGCCTTTGTCTTCGGTGCGGATCGATGTTTCCGCGGCTGAGCGGGCCCATGAATCTGGTTTGCCACACAGATTCAGGTATGCAGATTTTCTCGCAGAAAGCTGCATAACTCAGATCGCCTCGCAGGGTTTCGATGCGCTCGATGAGCGCGATGTCCTCCGCGCTCAATTCGGTGTCGCCGCCAGTGACGGCGTTCAACGACGCAGGTTCCATCGGCGCTTTCGGCGGCTGCTCGATGTCTTCCAGCAGGGGGTAGCCGCACGGCTCGCAGATTGCCACCCACTGGCTGTCCGCCCTGCGCGCGCCGCGGGCCACGATGGACTTGCAGCCCGGGCAGCGGCATTGCGTTCCGGTCTCGATTACGTCCACGGCCGGCTCCGCTTCATTGCCCGATACACATGCCGGGTGCATCCCTCGCTGAGCCGGCGGGTCACAACGAAGAACTCGACCTTCTTGCCCCGGAAGACGAACCACTTGGGAAAGCGCTGCTCCTTGTAGTCGCGATCCGGCATGCCGGTGGTTGCGGCCCGGGCCGCGCGCCTGATTCGTTTTGCCCTGGTTCCGCGCATCACGCCGCCTCCGTCAGATCGTCCTCGGCGGGCACAACGAAGAAATCCTCGTCCTGCTTGATCGTGATGCCCTTCACCTGCTCGGCGATCTCCGGTTCGGCCAGGATGGCCTCCTTGTTGACCTCTTCCTTCACCCGGATGAACCGCGTGAGCTTCAGCGTCTTCAGCGACTCGATGACGCCGGCCACGTTGCGCAGCAACACCCGCGGCGGCCGCATGCGCCAGCCGATCTCGCCGGTGCCGAGATCCACGGACTTGCGCTTGCCGTGGTTCGTCAGTTCGTCACGCCGCGCCTCGGCGAATATCCGCAGCCCCTCGGTCAGCTCCTCGGCGGCCTTGTTGTGCGGCGCTGCCTTGGCCGCATACTCCTCGCGAAGCGCGGCGATGCGGTCGTTCAGCTCTGCCTCGATGCGGGCGGCCCGCCGGCTCTCCTCGCCGATGCGGCGCACGTAGTTCCGGGCCTCTGCCAGATCCTTCGGCACCGGCACGGTCACCGCGTTCTTCTTGATGCGTTTCTTTGCCATGTTGCAACCTCCTTTCGTCATTCCTCTTCGTTTTCGAGTTCCCGCAGCCGCCGCGCTGCGTACACGAACAGCCAGATCCACCCCGCCAGCGCCAGCCAGGCGCAACCAACCAGCAGCCAGATCATCCCCGCCC
>JALVTX010000135.1 GCA_027035825.1 Mariprofundaceae bacterium | reverse complement strand
CCGGAGCAGGGGCGCTATAAGCTGGAACAATGCCGGCAGACAGGGAGCACTGACATCAATGGCATGGTTTCAGTCACCGGGTGCCATGTGGTGGGTCGCGGGCATCTGTTCAAAGGGAACTACGTCCGTTCCTGGCTCTTCGATCCCGCCAGGCTGCTGCCCATCCTGCATGCCCAGGGGGGCGGCCTGTTCCTTTGCCAGGGCGACCAGCCGGCGGAGAGCCGCTATTGCCGCCGAGTGTGGATTCCCGCAACGCCGGCCGCCGATTCATCCAACTGGCCGAGGGATTCAATTACATTGGGTTGGGAGCTGGTCGTCCAGCCGCCCAGGCTGCCGGACGGGAAGCCCTCCGACATGCGGATCGAGGCCTGCAAGCCGGCGTGGTTGCCCCGGGAGAGGGGGCAATGTGTGGTTGTGAGCGGAATTCTCTTGCCCGCGTCCGGGCGCGGGGTGGCCTTGGTGGCGGACGCTGGCAATCTTTTCCATCCGCGCGATCCGCGCCTGCGCCAACTGCTGGCCGACCCGGGCCATGGACTTTATCTGCACGTGCTGTCGGAACAGGGCGACGCCTGGTCACGCTTTGGAGTTCGCCCTGCCCAGCCAAGGGATGACTACTATCCCCTGCGCATTCCGCCGTTCCCCGGCAAGGACAAGAGAGGGGGGTCAGCGCAATGAAACGAAGACTGCTGATCTTTCTGTTCGGCTTCCTGCTGGTCTCGCCGGCATGGCCCCAAGGGTCGCTGCTGGTGGTGGAAAACGCCCAAGACCTGGAGGCGCTGGCCGAGGGACCGGACGGCATCTGGTTCGCCGTTGAACCCAAGGCGCCCCGCCAGCCTTCTGCCGAATCACCCCCAGAGTTTGCCGTTGTGCGCGCAGGGCAGCGGACGGCGGTGGGGACTGCCGTGGTGGGTCTTTGGACCCGGAAGGACGTGGCCCTGCTCCAGCCGCTGCCGGGAGATGTCGCCCTGGTCAGGGATGGCGCCGCCTATGGCGTAACCGCCATTTCTGCGGAAAAGGGACGCGCCGTCCTCACGGGCGGCGTGAATCTGCCGAAGCGCCCCGTCGGACGCTTCTTCATCGGCCGCATCGACATGAAGGGCGCCAGCCAGGTTGCGGAAAACGACGGCCCAGCCGGCGTGGCGCTGGCCACGCATGGCGATGCCACCTATGTGGCCCGCAACGCCGGGGCGCCCAACCACTACCCCAACCCGGCACTGGCCAGGCAGCAGGCCTGGTCGAAGAGGGTATATGCCGACGGAGCGCCGGGGCTTGGCAAGCCTGCGTCTTTCTCCTGGACGCTAGGCCGGGGGATTGTCGCAAACAAGGGCGGCGTATGGGGCGCGGCCCTGTTCAGCGGCCGAGCGCGGATCGACGAGCTGTCCGTGGAGAGCCCGAGGATGAGCGAGTTGCCGGTGCGCGTGGAGGGGGGGCTGCCGCCCTTCGTGGTGGCGCAGGTGCGCGCCGCGTTGGCGAAGCAGCCGACCCCGCCGCTGGGCGCGGCGCTGCTGGTGCATCTGGACGCCGACGGCCGCGTGCAATGGATGAAAACCCTAGCCCCGGCCAACGTGGTGCTGGATTCAGCGGGCGGAATGTCTCCGGCCCAGGTGATGGCTTGGCCATTCGTGGCCGTGGACCCGGCGGGCAACGCCTACCTGTTCGGACGCTACGAGCATGGCGTGCGATCCGATGACCGGCGGCTCGAAGTCCCGCTGGATGACGACGCGCCCGACGAGCACTGCTACCTGGCGTCGTGGGATGCTGGGGGCCATCTTCGCTGGCTGCGCGATGTTCCCCGTTGCGATTCCAATCCCATCGGCCTGGGCACGGATGGCGATCGCCTGGTGGCGGTGACCGAGGCGACGATCCTCTGGTTCAGCCTGAAACACG
>JALVTX010000134.1 GCA_027035825.1 Mariprofundaceae bacterium | reverse complement strand
CGTGGATCGAGAGCGCGCCCGTGACCTTGGCATTGCCGCGCGGGACGTGGCGCTGGCAGCACACGTGCTGGCCGGCGGCATGGACGTGGCGCGCTTCAACGAGATCCCGGGCGATGGTCGGCGATACGATATCCGGCTCAAGGCCGAGCCCGGCAGCCTGAAGCACCCCGAAGACTTGCGGCGCATCTATCTGCGCGCAAAAAGCGGCGCGCTGGTGCGGCTGGACACGGTGGCGCGCTGGCATGCGCGGCTGGGCGCGGCGGTGGTGCCGCGCATGGACCTGCAATACGCCGGCATGTTCTACAGCCGACCGACGATGCCGCTCGGCAATGCCGTGGACATCGTCCGGCGCGAAGCGGCAAGCATGCTTCCGGCCGGTTACCGCATCACGTACCTCGGGCAGGCGGCGGAGTTCGGCAAGACGCTGAAGAACATCGTGTTCGCCTTCACGATGGCGATGATCCTGGTGTACATGGTGCAGGCCAGCCAGTTCAATTCCTTCCGTCAGCCATGGGTGTTGATGCTGGCGCAGCCGCTGGCCGTCATCGGCGGCGTGGCGGCGCTGTGGCTTTCCGGCCACACGCTGAACATCTTTTCCATGATCGGTCTGGTGCTGCTGGTGGGCCTGGTGGCCAAGAATTCGATCCTGCTCGTGGATTTCACGAACCAGCTGCGCGCCCGGGGGCTGGGCATTGACGAGGCGCTGCGCCAGGCCTGCCCGGTGCGCATGCGCCCGGTGCTGATGACCTCGCTGACCATCATCTTCGCGCTGTTGCCCACGGCCATGGGCCTGGGCAGCGGCAGCGAGATGACCGTGCCGATGGCCGTGGCCGTCGTCGGCGGTATGATTTCCTCGACCCTGCTGACGCTGGTGGTTGTTCCGGCCGCCTATTCGCTGCTGGAGCAAGGCGCGGAGCGCGTGCGCCGATACCTGAGCGAACGGAGGCAGACGGCATGAGGCGCCTGGGTTGGATGGGGCTCGCCGGTCTGCTGGCGTTGCTGGCGCGGCCGGCGTTGGCGATGACGCTGGAGGATGCGGCGCGCATGGCCCTGGAGCACGCGCCGGCGCACGCCGCGGCGAGGGCCGCGCGGGATGCGTCCCGCGAAGACGAGGCGCTGGCGCGAGCCTGGCTGTTGCCCTATGTGCGCGGCACGGGCGAGATCATGCACTTCGAGCAGAAGTATTACTATGACCGCAATCCGGGCTTCTTGCAGCACGATGTCATTTACAATCGCCTGCAAGTGGGCGTGGAGCTGATTCAGCCCCTGTTCCGGCTGGATCGCTGGGCCGGATACGCCAAGGGCAAGCTGGCCGCCCGCGTGGGCGAGTTGAAGCTGACGATGGAGAAGCAGGCCCTGCTGCTGGCCGTGGCCAGCGCCTACGCGGACGTACTGGTCGCCCGGGAACGGCTGGCGGCCATCCGGGCCCACGAGAAGGCGGTGCGCCGCTTGCGCGCGCAAGCTAGGGCCAGGTTCGATGCCGGCACGGCCACGGTGAACGATGCGCTCGAGGCCGAGAGTCGGCTGGATGGGGCGCGCGCCATTCGCATCCAGGCCGGGAATGCCTTGGCATTGGCGCGTGAACGGCTGGCCTCCCTCACGGGTGCGGACGGGGCCGATGCCGAGCCCTTCGCCGGTGAAGCGAACGCTGCTGAGGCAGCGGATGCCGGCGATGTCGAAAGGTTCGGTCGTGGGCATGGGGCGAAGGATGGCGCCGGCGGGCCCGGAGTCTGGCGGACGCGCGGCATGAACGAGGCGCTGGCGGTGCGGCTGGCCAGGTTGCGGCTGGAGGTGGCGCGGGCGGAGGTGCGGCGCAGCCTGGGGCAGGCGTTGCCGGCCGTGGACCTGGTCGCGGGCCTTTCGCGAGACCGAGAAACCAACAACCTGTTCGGCACCGGGTTTACGGTCAAGACGGAGGAACTGGGCGTGCGCATGGAGGTGCCCATCTATGCCGGGGGCGGCACCTGGGCGCAACTGCGCAAGGCGAGGAAGCTCCAGGTGGAAGCCGAATATGGTTTGAAAGAGGCCGAGCGCAAGGCGGGGCTGGCCGCGGTGCGAGCCTGGCGGAACCTGATGGCGGCGCGGGCGCGCGTGGCCGCCTCGCGTCGGGCATTGGCCTCGGCCGTGAAGGCGCGAGAGGCCGCGCGCGTCGGCTATGAGGTGGGTCTGCGCACGATGGTGGAAATGCTGGACGCCGAGGAGCGCGCCACGCGGGCACGGGGCGACCTGGCCGGCGCCCGGGCCGACCTGATGCTGGCGATGCTCCAGCTTCATGCCTCCGTGGGGAAGCTGGACATGGATGCTATGCGCAGTGTGAGCCGGGCATTGTTTGCCGGACAGTAGGAACCGCGAGAAGAGCGGAAAAAGGCCAGCCCGGACGGGCTGGCCTTTGCATTCATGGGTGGCGTGGAGTCCTCAGTCCAGATGCTCCTCGATGAACTCGATGAGCTTGGCCTTGTTGATGGCGCCCACCTTGGTGCCCTGCACGTTCCCGTCGCGGAACAGCATCAACGTCGGGATGCCTCGCACGCCGTACTTGCCGGGCGTGTTCGGGTTGTCGTCAATGTTGATCTTGGCGATGGTGACGCGCCCCTTCATCTCCTCGGCCACCTCGTCCAGCACCGGCGCAATCATCTTGCACGGGCCGCACCATGGCGCCCAAAAATCCACCAGCACCGGCCCGGAGGCCTTCAACACGTCGTTCTCGAAACTGTCATCGCTCACGTGAATGATCTGATCTGAAGCCATGCCTTCCTCTCTGTTTGAATTGTCCACCGGCGTTCCCAACGGAATGTTTCGCGATAGGATGACGCATACCGTAGCCGCACCCGGGGGTGAGCGTCAACCATGTCCAGCCAGGCTAGAAGCGAATCGCAAGCGATGAAGGCGGAAACCAGCCGGGAACTGGAGGCGCTGATCCGCCGGCGGCTGGGCGAGGCTGGCGGCTGGATGCCGTTCGACGCCTTCATGGCGCAGGCGCTTTATGAGCCCGGCCTGGGCTATTACGAATCGGCGCGAGTGTTCGGCGCGGCGGGGGATTTCGTGACCGCGCCGGAACTGGGGCCGTGGCTGTCGCTGGCGGTGGCCGATTTCATCCAGTGGGGATGGGAGGCGCTGGGCAGGCCCGCGGACTGGAGCCTGATCGAGCAGGGCGGAGGCAGCGGCAGGCTGCTTTGCGACGTCATGGCGGAGCTGGCGCGGCGCGGCCTTGCGCCTGCCCGCGTCATCGCCGTGGAGGCCAGCCGATGGATGCGCGAGCGTCAGCGCGAGGCTTATGCGGCGATGGGGCTGGATGTGCGTCAGACGGCCAGCCTGGACGAGATCGAGCCGCGGGATAACGCGCTCTATTTCTGCAACGAGTTGCCGGACGCGTTCCCCGTGCGCTGCTTTGCATGGCGAGGCGGCGCCTGGCGGGAGCGCGGCGTGGTCTGGCGGGACGAGCAGGATGGGCGGGACGGGCATTTTGCCTGGAATGAGCGTGCGCTGGATGCACCGCCGGCCATTGACGAACGGCTGGCGGCCGCCTGGCCGGACGGATATTGCAGCGAATGGAGCCCGGGACTGGCAACCTGGCAGCAAGCGCTGGCGCGCGTGATGCCTCGCGGCTACGCGTTGTGCGTGGATTATGGCTATGCGGCCAGCGAGTACTATCGCCCGGGCCGGAGCGAAGGGACGCTGCTGGCGCATGTGGGCCACCGGGCGGTGGAGGACGTGCTGGCCGAACCGGGAGGACGCGACATCACCGCGCATGTGGATTTCACGGCGCTGACGCGGGCAGGCCGGGCGGCGGGCATTGAACCGGCGTGCTGGATGCCGCAGGGCGCATGGCTGGCCCAGAGCCCGGCCGTGCAGGCGCGGGTGGGGGAACTGGCCCGGGCTGGCGGTCCCGAGGGCATGGACGACATGGCAGCCCTGCGGCGGCTGGTGATGCCACAGGGCATGGGGGAGCTGTTCAAGGCATTGATCCAGGTCAGGGGGGCGCCGACCGCGCCGCCGCCATGGCTGGAACGGTTCGATCGCCTGCCCGCATTGGAACATATGCCTTGACAGCCGAACACGCCGCCCAACAATCGCTTTCATGAAATGTCCGTCGTGTGGAGGGGAAACGCCGGAGGCGCGGGCCTTTTGCCGGCATTGCGGCGTAGCGCTGCTGGGCGGCGATGAGGCGCCGCGCATCGGGCACTATCGCCTGGAGGCCAAGCTGGGCGAGGGCGGCATGGGCGTGGTGTATCGGGCCACCGACGAGAAGCTGCATCGCGAAGTCGCCATCAAGATCCTGCATCCGCACCTGCTGCGCCAGCAGGATCTGATGGAGCGATTCCGCCGCGAGGCGCGCATGCATGCCCGCATCATCCATCCGAACATCGTCACGCTGCTGTCGCTCTACGAGGATGGCGAGCACATGGCGCTGGTGATGGAGATGGTGCACGGGCAGAACCTGCGCGACTACCTGCGCCAGAATCCGCGGCCGCCATTGTTGGACGTGATTCGCATCACCGAGGCCATTTGCGCCGGGCTCGATGCGGCGCACAAGCTTGGCGTGGTGCACCGGGATCTGAAACCGGCCAACGTGCTGCTGGCCACCGATGGCGCCATCAAGCTGATGGATTTCGGCCTGGCCAAGCCGGAGCATGGCGACGAAGACCTGACCCAGACTGGCGCGACGGTCGGCTCCTTCCGCTACATGGCGCCCGAGCAGATTCTCAACCAGCCGGTGGACGCGCGCACCGATCTCTATGCGCTGGGCATCCTGCTCTACCAGATGACCACCGGCACGCTGCCGTTCACGGCATCCTCGGAGGGCGGCGGCGAGTTCGAGATCATGGAGAAACAGGTGCGGCACATGCCGGAGCCGCCGCACAAGCTGAATCCATCGCTGCCGCGGGCCATGTCGGAACTCATCATGTCCCTGCTCGCCAAGGATCCGGAAGATCGGCCGGCCAGTTGCGAGGTGGTGCGCAAGGCGCTGGCCGACATCGCGCGGCAGCTGGAACGACCGGAATTCGGGGGCGAAGGGAGCCAGTCTGGCTGGAACCGTCAGACCGGCAGTTCGCAGAACAATGTCGAGATCGCCAAGGGGCTGCTGGATGCCTGGCGGCGTTCGGCCATCCGGGGCGCCAGGCGCGTACTGGGAACCCTTTATCACTGGATATGGGAGGCTCCCTCGGGCCTGATCCGCGAACGCTTCGGCTCCGTTCCTGGAGATCGCTTCGGCAAGCCGTTGGCCTGGGCAATCATCGTAGCTCTGGTAGGGCTGCTTGGCTGGGGGCTCACGTCGCTGATTTCCGTATCCGAACATGCGGCCAAGACCCACGTTGCGGAATCTCCGGGTGGCGGTCACGCACGACCGGCTGGTGAGGCCGGGACGATGCAGGCAACAGCTTCCAAGACTGCCGCGGTCAGCAAGACGACGGCAAAGCCAACCGGAACCAGGCCAGGCGCCAAGGCCACCGCCAGGCCCACGTCCAAGCCGATTCCCGCTGCCTCTCCAGCGAAGCCTGCCACATCCGGCGGAACCTCCTCGCCCAAGACCGCTTCCAGGAAGGCGGCAGTGCACAAGCCAGCCAGCAAACCAGGCAGCAGGGCAAGCAGAAAGACGAGCCGCAAGAGCACTGCCCGCAAAACGCGCCATGTCCGCCATCATGCCACCCGCCACCATCCACGGCGCGCGAAGTCGGTTACATGGTCGGTGCCGCATCGCCTGGTGCGCAGCGATGGCAGCTCGGCCACGGGCGGGATGCACGAGTTTCGCGGCGGTCACAAGCTCTATTTCCAGTCCCTGGCGGATTATGCGCTCAAGGGCAAGGTGCGCATTTACAAGAGTGCATGGTTGCGTCTGTATCTGATGAAACCCGCGCGGATTTCGCGCATCGTGATTCATCGCGCCAGCGTGGGCCGCAAGTCCTTCCAGGGCGGGGAGATCCGGCTGGAGGTGCAGGATGCCCGAGGTCGGTGGACAACGCTGTTGCAGCGCAACGATCGCGACATTGATCGGCCGCTTTCGGTGCGCGTGTCCTCCGTTCCAGTGAAGGGTGTGCGCCTGCGCTTCAAGTCGCCGGAACCCATCACCATCGGGCCGGTTGATCTCCTTCCCTGACGCCCCTTCGGCCGCTCCCGCCGGGGGCGCCGGTGTCACCCACGCGGCAAGACCCATCCTCGGCCGGGCCGTGCGATTGCTGCCGGGCGGCGAGGCGCTGGTGCATCCGGAGAACCGGCCAGGAGCGCCATCATGGTTGGCGGCCAATGCCGTACCGGGCGACGTGCTGCGGCTGACGCCGTGCGGCAAGCGGCGGGGCGTCATGCGGGCGCGGGTGCGCGAGGTCGTGTCGCCTTCGCCACTGCGGGCGGCGCCCGTTTGCGAGGCGGCGGATGCCTGTGGCGGCTGCGCGCTGGCCTTCGTGGACGCAGGCGCGCATGCCGGGATCAAGTCGGCCTGGGTGCGCGAGGCGTTCGCGGCGCATCTGACCGAGACGTGCGACTGGCGGGGCGTGACGGGCGAACCAACGCTTGCCACCCGCCGGCGGGCGCGGTTGTGGCGGGGCGAGGATGCGCAGGGCAGCTTCCTCGGGTTTCGCGCCCGCGCCAGTCACCGGGTCGTCCGTTCCGCGCATTGCCCGGTTATCCATCCATTCATTGAATCCGTGCGGCGTTCGCTCGGGCCGCGCCTGCCGCGCGCGGTGTCTTGTGTGCGCGCCACGGTGCTCACGGATGGCGCGCACGTGGTGCTGGAAGGAACCGATCGCGCCTTGCCCGAGACACTGGCGCGATGGGTGGAGGAAATGGCCGGCGAGCTGGACTTCGAGGCGCCGGTGGCCTGGTGGGTGCGCATCGGGAATGCGCTCCAGCCGCTGTCGCGACCCGTCCCGCGCATCAATGAGCGCGTACCGGCCGGAGAAGGGGAAGTGATGCTGCCGGTCGGCCCTGAGGATTTCGTGCAGGGCACGATGGGTGGTCATGCGGCGCTGGTGGCGCAGGTCTCGGCATGGACGCAATTGCTGATGCGCAAGAGGCGAGGAGGCGGAGGCGCTTTCCGGGTTGCCGATCTCTTCTGCGGCATTGGCAACCTGTCATTGCCACTGGTCGTTGCCTTGGGCTGCACGGTGCGCGGCGCCGATGCCTGCGCCGCCAGCATCCGGCAGGCCAATCGAGCGGTTCGCGAGTTACGGGCATCCGGAATGCAGGGAGTGGATGCCCGTTACGAAACGCTCAACCTGTTCGAGCCGTTTGACGCCGCCCCGTTCGCCGGCGCCGACGTGCTGTTGCTGGATCCGCCGCGAAAGGGAGCGCGTCTGGTTTGCGAACGGCTGGGCGAACTGTTGCCACGCGCCATCATCATGGTGCATTGCGATCCTGCCGCGGGCCGGCGCGATGCCGGCATCGTGGCGGGCTGCGGGTATCGCTTGCGGGCGCTTCGGGCGCTCGATCTCTTTCCCTGGACCGGGCACGTGGAGTCGCTGAGCCTGTGGACGCGATGATACCCGTGCGCCGGTTCCTGCTGGCCTTCGTTCTTCCGGCGACGCTCTGGCTGACTGGCTGTCAGCAGGTCGCGCCCGCGGCGGACGAGTTGCGGGTAGGTCTGGCGCAGCCTCCGATGACGCTCGATCCGCGTTATGCCACCGATGCGGCCTCGCATCGCGTGCAGGAGTTGCTGCATCGCGGGCTGGTGCGGCTGGATGCGCATTTCCGGCCCGTGCCGGACGCGGCCGAATCGTGGGCGCATCCCGATGCGCTGACCTGGCGCTTCACCTTGCGCCGGGGGTTGCGCTTTCACGACGGCAAGGCGGTGACGAGCCGGGACGCGGCGGCAACGCTGCGCGCCATCCTGACCCCGGGCCTGGCCAGTCCGCTGCGGGCGAGCCTGTCGGCCATCGCCGGCATCGAGACGCCCGATGCGCGCACGCTGGTGCTGCGCCTGTCGCGCCCGGACGCATCGCTCCTGACGCGGCTCTCGCTGGGCATTCTCCCGGCGCGCATCGCCGCCAGGCCGCAGCAGGCGCGCCGGATCATCGGCTGCGGCCCCTGCCGTCTGGTATCGTGGAACGAGCGCGGCCTGCTGCTGGAGCGGGCGGATGGCGGGTCCAGGGCAGCGGGGAGCCGCTTCCACCGCTTCCGTTTCATCATCGTGCGCGACCCGGTCACGCGGGCGCTGAAACTGGCGCGAGGGGAACTGGATTTCACCGAGAACGACCTGCCGCCGCAT
>JALVTX010000133.1 GCA_027035825.1 Mariprofundaceae bacterium | reverse complement strand
GTGGCGATGACGCCGTGTGCCCGCCAGGACAGGCGGCCGCGCGCCGCCTCGATGACGCCATAGCCCGTGCGTCGCGAGCCCGGGTCCACCCCCATGATGCGCATCAGTTCGTCAGCCGCTCCATCTCCGCATCGTCGATGTCGAAGTTGGCATAGACGTTCTGCACGTCGTCGAGGTCTTCCAGCCGCTCAATGAGCTTCAGCAGTTTCTCGGCGTTTTCACCCTCGACATGCACGGTGGTTTCGGGAATCCACGACACCTCGGCCACCTGCGGCGTCAGTCCCGCGGCTTCGAAGGCTTCCTGCACGGCGGCGAAATCGCCCGGCGCGCAGGTCACCTCGATGACGCCTTCGTCCGGCTTGTCCCGCACGTCGTCGGCGCCCGCCTCCAGCGCCGCCTCCATGACGGTCTCCTCGTCCGTCTCGTTGCGGTCGAAGACGAACAGCCCCTTCTGGTGGAACATCCAGGAGACGCAACCGCTCTCGCCCATGTTGCCGCCGCCCTTGCTGAAGGCCGCGCGCACGGCGGAGACGGTGCGGTTGCGGTTGTCGGTCATGCAATCCACGAGGATGGCCACGCCGCCCTGGCCGTAGCCCTCGTAGCGCACTTCCTCGATGTTCGAACCCTCGCCGCCGCCGGCGCCGCGGGCGATGGCGCGCTCGATGTTGTCCTTGGGCATGTTGACGCTCTTGGCCGCCGCCACGGCCGCGCGCAGGCGCGGGTTGGATTCGATGTCGCCGCCGCCCAGGCGCGCCGCCACCGTGATTTCACGAATGTGACGCGTGAATATCTTGGCGCGCTTGGCGTCCTGCGCTCCCTTGCGGTGCTGGATGTTCGCCCACTTGCTGTGTCCTGCCATGAATCGCTCCGTCGCTGGATTTGGGCCGGATGGTAGCATGCACCCCCGCCCGGCGTCATGGCCGAGTTGGGTGGGCAAGGGTCTGTTCACGCTTGTTTGGACGGTGTCGCTGCCGCCCGAAATGCGGCCAATCAAGGCGCGAGGCGCGGCGCATGGTGGTTCCATGCGCAAGCCGAGCAACGCCGAGTGGGCGCATTTCGGGCGCAGCCCGGAGGGACTTGGCCATGATTCCGCCTCGCGGCGTTATCGCTTGCTCGCGTGCCACAGAGGGCATGCCACGCGCGCGATGCCTTGCGAGATCGAAATCATGGCCGAAGTCGCCGCCATCCAAACAAGCGTGAACAGGCCCTAAGAAAGATCGGCCCAGAACTCGGTGCCCGAACGCATGGCGTTCATGCGGGCAATGAGAGCGTCGATGTCCTCCGGCCGGTCGGCGAAGTTCAGCCGGTCGGTCTGCACGATGAGCAGGGGCGTTTCCTGGTAGTGGAAAAAGAAGTGATCGTAGGCGGCAATGACGCGCCGCAGGTAATCCTCGGTGAGTCGCCGCTCGAATCCCCGCCCGCGCCGCCGGATGCGCCCCATGATGACCTCCGGCGTGGATTGCAGATAGACGACCAGATCCGGACGTGGCAGGTCCACGGCCACGGCGCGCAGCACCTTGTCGTAGAGCGCCAGTTCCGCGTCGTTCAGCGTGATGGTCGCGAACAGGCGATCCTTGGCGAAGATGTAGTCGCTGACGAGCGCCTGGCGAAACAATTCCTGCTGGTGCAACTCCTGCCATTGCTGAAGCCGGGAAAACAGGAACGAGAGCTGCACGGACAGGGCATGCCGCTCGGGATCGTCGTAGAAGAGCTCCAGGAACGGGTTGTCGTCGATGCTTTCCAGGCATGTGGCCGCGCCCAGCCTGTCGGCCATCGCCCGGGCCAGCGTGGTCTTGCCGACGCCGATCGGCCCCTCGATGGCGATGTGCCGGAAACGCGGCGGACGCATCACCAGGGCCTGCCGTGGAGAAGCGGCGGGCAGCCTTCGGCCAGCAGGG
>JALVTX010000132.1 GCA_027035825.1 Mariprofundaceae bacterium | reverse complement strand
GACCTGCACAAGATCTTCCCCGAGGACGTGCATATCGCCCGGCCGCTGATCCGCATGTTCCAGAAACAGGGCAAGAACGAATATGCCGCCGAGCTGGCCCTGGCCATGGCGCGCCGGATGCTGGCGCTGGGCTGGGGCCAAGATGCGCTGGGCTTCCTTGAGCTGTGCCGCAACCTGGATTACCCCAAGCAGGACGAGATCCAGGCCCTGTCCACGCTGGCATCCATCACCGTGGACGGATCCGTGCGCATGGAGCCGGGAGACATCAAGGTCTTCTCCCTCATCGAGCAGTTGTCCGACCAGGAAGCGCTGGAGTTCTTCCGCCTGGCCCACATGCGCCACGTGGCCGAGGGCGACGACGTGGTGGTGCAGGGCGAGATCGAGAAGAGCTTCTTCCTGATCCTGGAAGGCGAGATGCGCGTGCACATGTCCACCGAGGAGCACAGCCGCGTGGAACTGGGCCATCTGGGGCCGGGGCAGTTCTTCGGCGAGTTTGCCTGCGTGTACGGCCTTCCGCGCTCGGCCACGGTGACCGCCACCAAGCCCAGCCTGCTGCTGGAGTTTTCCGACCTGGCCATCAGCCAGTTGATGCAGCGCTCGCCCATGGCCGGCGAGGGGCTGATGCGCACCATCCAGACGCGCATGGTGCAATCGCTCTCGCGCAGCCACCCGGCCATGGACGGCGTTCCCGAAACCGACCGGCGCTGGCTGGCCGAGGAGTCGCGCATCCTTGAATACCGGCGGGGCGACGAGGTGGATCGGCCGGAGGATGCCTGCTGCGTGATCGTCCACGGCAAGGTGCGCGCCACCGTCTCCCGCGACGGCCAGACCCTGGTCACGGAGCTGTCGGCGGGCGACATGTTCGGCCGCATCAGCCCCTACATCCGCCTGCCGTCGGGCACGAAACTGACCGCCGAGACCCATTGCCTCATCGCCCGCGTGCCAGGCAAGATATTCAATGCCTTCATGAACGCCTACGGCGGCTTCGAGGCCTGGGTGAAGCGCTATTCCGTCGAACGCATCCGGCAGTGGAAGCAGGCCGCCGCCGATGCTGGCGCCACCACCGTCCGACCGGATTCAGGAGACGACCGAGGCAAATAGGGCCCGGGCATGCGGCGCCAGGGCCCGCTCTACCTCCACGCGCCCGGCCGCAACCCCCAGCTCGCGCATGGACGTGACCGGCGCATCCCGCATGCCGCACGGCACAATGCCCTGGAAATGGGCCAGATCCGGCGCAATGTTCAGCGCAATGCCGTGGAAGGTGACCCACTTGCGGCAACGCACCCCCACTGCGGCAATCTTGCGATCATCCACCCAGACGCCGATGCCGCGCCGGTTGCGACCGGCTTGGATGCCAAAATCCGCCAAGGTTCGGATCACCATCTCCTCCAGTCGCCAGACATGGAGGTGCAAGTCCCGCTCGGCGCGAATGTCCGCAATCACGTAAACCACCAGTTGCCCCGGCCCGTGGTAGGTCACCTCCCCGCCACGTCCCGTTTCATGCACCTCGATGGTCACGTCGTTCACCTCCCGCTTGAGCACGTCACGCATGCTGCCGGAAGTGCCAATGGTGTAGGTGGGCGGATGCTCGGTCAGGATGACGCAGGGCGGCGACGCCCCCGCCAGCACCTCCGCCACG
Organism: Mariprofundaceae bacterium; assembly: GCA_027035825.1. Classification (GTDB taxonomy): domain Bacteria; phylum Pseudomonadota; class Zetaproteobacteria; order Mariprofundales; family Mariprofundaceae; genus JALVTX01. Next base: position 262 of record JALVTX010000132.1, on the reverse strand, counting down.
CAGCGCTCCTGCTCGGCCACCGATTCCGGATAGGCCTGGCGTTCGTGCCGGATGATGCGCAAGTCATGGTGCGGCGCCATGGGGCCAGTATCCGGCAAAGCCCGTGCAACGCCAAGTCCGACAGGCAACGCTGCGGCCGGCATTGTCCTGGTTCAGACAGATGTGAGACATTGAGGGCAAGAGGGAGGGCCTCCATTCTTGGGGTTGAAAGACCACGAGAGAAAGGAGGCCCTGATGCGGATTATAGGGATGCCTGGGGCGA
>JALVTX010000131.1 GCA_027035825.1 Mariprofundaceae bacterium | reverse complement strand
GCTGTAGAACATGCCGGCGTATTGCAGGTCCATGCGCGGCACCACCGCCGCGCCCAGCCGCGCATGCCAGCGCGCCACCGTGTCCAGCCGCACCAGCGCGCCGCTTCTGGCGCGCAGATAGATGCGCCGCAAGTCTTCGGGGTGCTTCAGGCTGCCGGGCCCGGCCTTGAGCCGGATATTGTATCGCCGACCATCGCCCGGGATCTCGTTGAAGCGCGCCACGTCCATGCCGCCGGCCAGCACGTGTGCTGCCAGCGCCACGTCCCGCGCGGCAATGCCAAGGTCACGGGCGCGCTCTCGATCCACGTCCAGTTGCAGTTCGGGCAGGTTCAATTGCAGGTCGAGATCGAAGCGTCCCAGCCCGGGATGCTGCTCCAGCCGCGCCAAGAGCGCCCTGGAGAGAGTAGCCACGCGATTCAGATCGGGGCCGGTGAGCCCGAACTGGAGCGGCTCGCCGCGCTGGCCGCCGATGATGGGCACGCGGCCGACAAACACGTGAACCCCCGGAATGGCCGACAACCGCTCCTGCGCCCGCTCGATGATCTCCCACTGCCGGGCCTGGCGCTCCTCCTTGGGCGTGAGACGCACCAGCATCAGTCCCTTGTTCACCTGGCCGGTCGCGCCCTCGCCGACGGTGGTGAACACGCTCGTCACCTCCGGCATGGCCCGAAGCGCCCGCTCCATGGCCGCCACCTTGCGCCCGGCATCGCGGATGGAAGCGCCCAGCGGCGCCTTGAAGATGACCATGAAACGGTTTTCGTCCTCCAGCGGCACGAAACCCTTGCCGACATGGGCGAACATGGCGCCGCCGGCGACAACCACAATCGCCGCCAGCAGCAACACCAGTCCGCGATGCGCCAGCACCCTATCCAGCAGCGTTCGGTAGAAGGCATCCAGGCGCGCAAAACCGGCCTCGAACCACGCATAAAGGGGGCCATGGCCCCTGGGCAGGGTCAGATGGCGGGCGCAAAGCATGGGCGTGAGCGTCATCGCCACCAGCATGGACGCCAGCACGCCAAACACCACCACCACCGCGAAGGCCTGGAAGAAGCGCCCCACCAGCCCGCCCAGGAAAATGACCGGCGCGAAAATCGCCACCAGCGTCAGCGAGGCGGCCATCACCGCGAACGTCACCTCGCGGCTGCCGGCGATGGCGGCCGCCGTCGCATCCTCCTCCAGCCCTTGTTCGCGATGGCGATGGACGTTCTCCAGCACCACGATGGCATCGTCCACCACCACGCCGATGAGCAGCAGCAAGGCCAGCAGCGTCAGCATGTTCAGCGTGTAGCCAAAGGCCCAACCCACGGCAATGGCCGCCAGCAGCGACACCGGGATGGCCAGCGAGATGATAAACGTGGCGCGCAGGTTCTTCAGGAACACGAACACCACCAGCGCCGCCAGCAGCACCGAGGCCAGCAGGTGCTCCTTCAAACCATCCACGATGCCCTGGATGATCTCGGCATCGTTGCTGGCGACGGCCAGATGCATGCCGGGCGGCAGTTCGGGCACGATCTCCTCGCGCAAGCGACGTTTCACCTCGTCCACGATGGCCACGGTGTTGGCGCCGGTCACGCGGACGATGCCCAGGCCCACGGCCGGGCGTCCATTGTGCCGAGCGAACTGGCGATCGTCGGCCAGGCCGTCCTCCACCCGCGCGATGTCGCCCAACAGCACCCGGCCGCCCTCGCGCGCCGCCACCACCATGCGGGCCAGGTCACGCACGCGGTGATATTCCATGTCCAAACGGATCAGGTATTCGCGACGGCCGCCCACCAAGAAACCGCCGGGGAACTGCACGTGCTCGCGCTGGAAGGCGGCAATCACTTCCGGCACGGTTACGTTCAGCGCGCGCATGCGCGCAAGATCCAGCCAGATGCGAATCGTGCGCTCGCGCTCGCCGCCGATGC
>JALVTX010000130.1 GCA_027035825.1 Mariprofundaceae bacterium | reverse complement strand
GCAGGCAAGAAGCATGGCCATCCCCATGGTTCGCGGCCGAAGGCGCGCATCCGGCCCGCGCAGACAAGCCAGGCGCCACGAAATGCAGGGATTCAATTTTCAAATGCATTCAATCCGACCCCCCCCCCTCATGCATCTCGCTGTTTTAAATCCCGGCGCAGGTCACATGAACAATCCGGGCCAGCTATGCTCCCCGCACCACCGCCGCGAAGAACACCAGATACAATGCCGCATTGCCGCACAGCCACAGCGGCATCAGCCGCCCGCGCCACAGCGCCACGGCCAGCCAGGCGGAGCCGGCGAACGCCAGCGCCACCGCCAGCATCGCGAACCGATCCTCCAGCCGCCACGGCATCAGCATCATGCCGATGGCCGGAATCATCGTGCCCTGAAACACCATTGCTCCCGTGATGTTGCCGAAGGCCAGGGTGTCCTTGCGACCCAGAACCCACAAAATCGAGTTCACCTTCTCCGGCAGCTCGGTGGCCACGGGCACCACCAGCAGCGACACGACCAGCGCCGATATGCCCAATATCTCGCTGAGTTGCTGCGCCCCGTCCACGAACATCCGCGCCCCGGCCACCAGCACTCCCAGCGCCAGCAGCAGCTGCGCCACCGCCACCCAGGGCGCATCGGGCAGCACCTTCTCCACGTACAGCGGCCGCGAGGCCTCGGTGCCGTGCCCTTCCTCGACGAGAGCGGCGCTGGCCTTGATGGTGCGCAGCACGTAGAGGAAATAGAGCACCACCAGCCCCAGCGCAAAACCCACCCGCGCATGCGGCCAGTCCGGCATCATGGCGGCCGCGACCACCAGCGCGAACGCCGTCAGGAACACCAGGATGTCGCGCTTCATGCCCGAGGGCTCCGGCGTCAATGCATCGCGCCAGCCGCGCCTGGCGGCCGCGAACGCCCCCATCATGCCCAGGCTCAGCGTCGCCAGCATGAACGGTGCGCCCAGGATGGCGCCCAAGCCCACCTCCTCGTTCACCGATGGCTCGCCGCCGCCGGCCACGATGGCGACGATGGGCACGATGGTCTCGGGCAATGCCGTGCCGACGGCGGCGAAGATGGAGCCGGTCACCCCCTCGGACACGCCCAGCCGCTCGCCCAGGTACTCCAGCGCATTGGTGAACGCCTGGGCGGCAAGAAACACCAGCACCAGCGCCATGAGCAGCAAGGCAATGGAGCCCAGCATGAGCAGGAAGGGGGCTAAAAGCCGGGCGCGGAGTTCAGAGGCGCTGGCCGGTGATGTAATGCAGCATCGAGATGTGCTTTTCGTTCATGCCGCGAATCACCCGCGCCGCGTACAGTAGCATGTAGGCCACCAGCGCGAACACCAGTTCCTGCCGCGTGTTCATCAGCTTCGACAGCCCATCGCGGGTGATGTAATAGACGACGCAATCCTCCCGCGCCGTCACCGTGGCGCTGGCCGCGTCATTGGTCAGGAACGTCATCTCGCCGAACAGCGCCCCCTCGCCGACCGTGGCGATGTGCACGCGCTCGCCGCCGACGTCCTCGGTTTCCACGTCGGCGCGCCCCGAGCGCAGGATGCGCAGCACGCCGCCCGGCTGCCCCTGGGTGACGATGGTTTCGCCCTTGGGCGCCTCGTGGACGGACATCACCTCCGCCAGCGCCGCGCGATCCTCGTTGTTCAGCTCCCGATCCAGGATTTCCTTGCCCAGCCAGTCGAAATCAATCTCCATGTCTTGCCTCCCCCATCGGTCGTCGAACATGCCATCGAAGCGTTGTTCCGGTGACGATAGCCCGCATGGCTGAAAATGCAACCGCCTGTCCTAGTCCACTACATATGAGACAAAGGCGTGGATTCAGGCCGCCATTCTGGGATTGAGGCTGGCAAGATACTGTGCGGGCGGTAGGAGGTTCAAGGCCTTGTGCGGTCGGATGTGG
>JALVTX010000129.1 GCA_027035825.1 Mariprofundaceae bacterium | reverse complement strand
CGGGTGCACAGGCATCCAGGCCGAGGCCAGCAGCCAGACCCACAGCGGCGTCATCAGCGGCGAGAGCAGCGTGGAGGCGGTGGTCATGGCCACGGAGAGCGGCACGTCGCCGCGCGCCAGCCAAGTGACGACATTGGATGCCGTGCCGCCCGGCGCCGCCCCCACCAGGATCAGCCCCACGGCCAGTTCGCGCGGCAGCCCGAAGGCGAACGCCAGCAGCCAGGCGGTCAGCGGCATCACCAGGTATTGCAGCGCCACGCCGACGGCCACGGGTCGTCCGGCCCGGCGCAATCCCGCGAGATCCGCCGGGGTCAACGTCAGCCCCATGCAGAGCATGACCAGCGCCAGCAGCGACGGAATCCACGGCTTGCCGGCGGCTGCCGTCTCCGGCTGCCACAGACCCCACAGCGCGCCAGCCAGCACCCACAGCACAAAGCCGTCCTGCAGCCGGCCGGCCCAGGCAAGCGAACGTGCGTTCATGGTCGCGCCCATGCCGGTTCAATCCGTGGCATTGGCGCGGATGATATTGGCGTGCTGGGGACGAATGACTCAGGATGCGGCATGGCCGCATTGTGACATGCATGGCGGCGAGCATCGAGGCGGCCAGCGAAGGAGACGGAAGGCGTGAGTGGCATTCATCAGGCGGCCGGGGAGGCGTTGCTGGCCCGCGACGTGGACGACAAGCTGGCCAAGGTGCACGCGATGGCGCGCCGGTGGCGGGCCGGCGCGCTGGCCCTGGGCGGCGATGCGCCGATTACGCCGGCCACCCGTGTCGGCCGGCCCGGGCGGCCGAGGCTGGTGCATCCGCGCGATCTGCCGCGCCGGGGCGCGGGCAGCGCCGAGGGGCGGGCGCGGCTGATGCACGCGGTGGCGCACATCGAGTTCAATGCCGTGAACTTGGCGCTGGACGCCGTGCACCGTTTCCGGGAGCTGCCCCGCGCGTTTTACGACGACTGGCTGACCGTGGCCGAGGACGAGGCGCGGCATTTCGCGATGGTGCGTGGCTGGCTGCGGGCGCGCGGCCACGACTACGGCGATTTCCCGGCGCACAATGGCCTATGGGAGATGGCGGAAAAGACGGCCGACGACGCGCTGGCGCGGATGGCGCTGGTGCCGTGCGTGCTGGAGGCGCGGGGGCTGGACGTGACGCCGGGCATGACGGCGCGCTTGCGCAAGGCGGGCGAGGCCGAGGCGGCGGACATGCTCGACGTGATCTGCCGCGAGGAGGAGGGGCACGTGGCGGCGGGCGTGCGCTGGTTCGAGCACCTGTGCGCCGAGCGGGGGCTGGCGACGGCGGAGGCGTTCCGCGGACTGGTTCGCACCCATTTTCCGCGCGGCCTGCACGGGCCGTTCAACCTGGAGGCAAGGCGGCGGGCGGGGTTTGATCTCCGCCTGTTGGAGACAAGCTCCTAGTCCAGAAACTCCAGCACCTTGTCCAGGCCGCCGTTGCTGATGGCGGCCGGCGCCCGCTCCACGACGGCGGGCTTGGCATGGAAGGCGATGCCCAGGCCGGCGGCGAGAATCATCGGCAGGTCGTTGGCGCCGTCGCCGACGGTCACCGTCTGCTCCAGTGGGATGCTCCAGGCCGCGGCCTGCGAGAGCAGCGCCTGCTTCTTGGCCTGCGCGTCCACGATGGCCCCCTTGATGCCACCGGTGAGCCGGCCATCGTGAATCTCCAGTTCGTTGGCCAGCGCGTAGTCCAGGCCCAGCCGGGCCTGGAGACGGCGGGTGAACCAGGTGAACCCGCCCGAGACCACGCCCACCTTCCAGCCATGCGCCTTCAGCGTGGCGATCAGCTCCTCCGCGCCGGGGGTGAGGCGGATGCGCTCGGCATAGACGCGATCCAGCACCGATTCCTCAAGGCCCGCCAGCAGTTGCACCCGCTCGGTGAGCGAGGCGGCGAAATCCA
>JALVTX010000128.1 GCA_027035825.1 Mariprofundaceae bacterium | reverse complement strand
CGGGCGAAGCGTTGCCAGTGCAGGTCATCGGCCGGCCGGGCCGGGATGAAGCGGGCGCGAAACCGCGCCGGGAACAGCGCGCCGGCATCGGGCCAGCCCGGCGCGAGGTCGAGCATCGCGCGTTCGAAATGGTCGCCCCTGTCCACGATGAGCTGCCAGTGCAGCGGCGAGAAGGGCAGCGGCAACGCCGCCACGGCGGCGTTCGGGGCGTGTGAGCGGGCCGTATCCAGCGCCGCTTGATGGGCGGCCAGCGTGAGCAGCAGCCACGCGCCGGCCAGCGCCAGCGAGGACTGGGCGGCGCGGCGGGCATGGCGGGGCATGGCGAGTCCCGCCAGCAGCGGCAGCAGCCAGCAGGCGGTGAATGCCGGGTCGATGATGAACACCCAGTCCAGCGCCGCGCGCCAGTCCGACAGCGGGGCCAGAATCATGGTGCCGAACGAGGTGATGACATCCAGCCCGATGTGCAGGCCGATGGCGGCCGCGATCAGCCATGGGGGCAGGGCGGACTTGCGCTTGCGCGGCAATGCATGGATGAGCCACGTCCATAGCGGCAGCATCAACAGCGAATGCGTGACGCCGCGGTGATGGCGCAGGTAGGCCGCGTCCGAGAACCAGCTCAGCACGATGTCCGCGTCCGGCAGCATGGCCAGCGCCGCCAGCCACAGCACCTGCCGGCGGGGCAGCGGCGCGCGCGGCAGGGCGCGGGCCAGCGCCACGCCCGAGACGGCGTGGGTCAGCGGGTCCAATGGCGGATGGTTTCCAGCACGCGCGGCCAGTTGTCTCCGGGGGTGATGGTGCCGCCGCAGGTGTCGCGGGCGGCGCCGGTGACGGCGGCCAGCGTGTTTGGCGCGCCAAGCAGCGCATGCCAGGCCAGGATGGCGAAGGCGAGCGCCTCCACCGCCTGCGACGGCACGCCGGCTTCGTCCGTGGCCTGCACCGGGGCGGGCGCCAGGGCCTCGGCGAGGCCTTGCATCAGGCGCGCATTGCGCGCGCCGCCGCCGCAGACGAGCCAGACATCCGGCTCGCCGGGCAGGAAACGGCGCGCATCGCGCACGGCGCATACGGTGAACGCCAGCGCCGTGGCCAGGCGGTCGGCGTCCGAGAGTTCCGGCCAGGCGAGGATGCGATCCACGACGGGCGCGCCGAACTGCTCGCGGCCGGCGGATTTCGGCGGCCGGCGGGCCAGCCAGGGGTCGGCCATCAGCGCCTCCACCAGCGCCGGGCAGGCCTGTCCCCGCGCCGCCAGTTCCCCGTTGGCGTCGAAGCGGCAGCGGCCGTCGGTCAGGGCCAGCATCAGCCCGTCCATCACCATGTTGCCGGGGCCGGCGTCGAAGCCAATGGTCTCGCCGTCCGCGCCCAGCCAGGTGATGTTGGCGATGCCGCCGACGTTCAGCACGGCCACGTTGCGCCCTTCGCGGGCGAAGAGCTGGCGGTGCGCGAAGGGAACGAGCGGCGCGCCGCAGCCGCCGGCGGCGATGTCGCGGGCGCGGAAATCGCTCACCACGGTGACGCCGGTGCGCTCGGCCACTTGGGCGGCGCTGCCGATTTGCAGGGTGTAGGGGTGGCGGGCGTCCGGACGGTGGCGAATGGTCTGCCCGTGCAGGCCGATGGCGAGGATGTCCGCCAGCTCCAGTCCCGCCTCGCGGGCGGTTCGCCGGGCCGCCTCGGCATAGGCGCGGCCCAGGGCCTGGCCGATTTCGCCCATGATGTCCAGCTCGTTCATGGCCGGCGCGCACAGGCGCAGCAGCGGTTCGCGCAGCGCATCGGGCATCGGCTGCTCGGAGAGGTGAATGAGGCGCGGCGTTGCGCCCATTTCCGCCACCGCCACGTCCACGCCGTCGCAGGACGTGCCGGACATGATGCCCATGAGGATGGGAGCGGCGTTCATCAGGCAAGGATAGTGCGGAATGCCGGCTATC
>JALVTX010000127.1 GCA_027035825.1 Mariprofundaceae bacterium | reverse complement strand
CGTGCAGACGGCGGAAACGCCCCAGCACCGGCGGCAGGAAGTGATTGGCGATGGTCGTGCTTGCGCCGAGATGCAGGCTGCCGGCCGCCATGTCCCTGAAATCGCGCATGGTCTGCTCGGCGCGACGAACAAGCGAGAAGATGCGCCGGGCATCATCGGCCAGGGCCCGGCCGGCCTCGGTCAGCCGAATGCCGCGCGGCTGGCGATCCACCAGCGCGACGCCCAGCGACGCCTCCAGCAGCCGCAACTGGCGGGACACTGCCGGCTGCGCGATGCGCAGCGCCCGCGCCGCGCCGCTGATGCTTCCCTCGCGCGCGACGGCATGGAATACGGCCAGGTGACGCAGATTCATTGCATAACCTTATGGCATGGCTCATAGATAGAACAAGTATTTTTTATTATGTATTGAAGTGGCCATACTGGCGGCCGCCCCGCGTGCGGGGCGCAATTCACCGACAGGAGGTTCTTCAATGCAACACATCCGCTCCATCATCATGGCGCTGGCCGTCGTCCTGGCCGCCATGTCGCCGCGCGCGGCGATGGCAGGCGATCTCGGCCATCCCGTCATCAAGGGCTTTGGCGGCATTCACGCCCTGCCGCGAACGGCTGTCCAGCCCGACGCGACCAGGAGCTACAAGGCCATCTTCGACGTGACCAAGGGCGCCAAAACGCCCGAGGACGTCAACGCCGGCCTCTTCCACGTCGCCAAGGCCGTCAACCTGCTGGCCTCGGCGGGCGTGCCGCTCAAGCACATGCACATCGTGGCCGTGCTGCATGGCAAGGCCACCCCGGCGGCGCTGGATGACGCGCACTACAAGAAGCTGTTCGGCGTCAACAACCCGAACACCCCGCTGCTCAAGGAACTGCGCCAGGCTGGCGTGGACGTGTATGTCTGCTCGCAGGCCATGCTCAAGAAGGGCTACAAGCTGGCCTGGGCCAACCCCTACATCACGCCGGCGCTGTCCGCGCTCACCACATTGATCGTCTTTGGCAACGAGGGCTACGCCTATGTCAAGCAATAAGGGCGCACACGGCATCCCGCGCATCCGCCGGGCGCTGCTGACACTGGCGGCGACGACGCTCGTCGCCAGCGGCCTCGCGCCCGCAAGGGCCGCGAGCTTCGACCCGCCCTGGAGCAAGCCGATGGTGACCGGCGAGGTCTTCACCGTGCCGGGAGTGGACAACCTCCCCGACATCCACGGCGACCTCAACCAGCCCGATCTGGTGGTGTTCTTCGCGGGGAACCAGTACATGCTGGTGAACGAACTGCTCGCCGCCTTCCGCAAGGCGCACCCCGAGTTCGGCCGCGTGCTGGCCGAAACGCTGCCGCCCGGCGTGCTGGCGCGCCAGATCGCGCGCGGCGGACTGGTGGTGGGCAACGCGCGCATCACGCTCAAGCCGGATGTATTCACGGCCGGACGCGGGCGCATCCGGGCGCTGGCACGCAAGGGCTGGTTTGCCGCCACGCGGGATTACGCCGGCAATCACCTGGCCATCCTGACGCGGAAGGGCAACCCGCTTGGCATCCGCGGCTGGCGGGATCTCGCGCGGCCCGGCGTGCGCCTGTGCATGCCCAATCCCGAAACCGAGGGCATCGCCGCCCACGCCATCATCCCGGCGTTGACGGCCGCCGGCGGTCAGGCGCTGAAGCGCGCCATTTACGAGACCAAGGTGCGCAACGGAGAAACCTTCCTCACCCGCATCCATCACCGGCAAACGCCCTTGCGCCTGATGCGCGGCCAGTGCGATGCGGGCGCGGTCTGGTTCACCGAGGCGTGGTTCCACAGCCGGATGACCGACCATGGGCTGGGCATGGTGGAGATTCCGCGAAAGGAGAACCATGTGATGACCTACTCGGCCGGCATCATGAAGGACGCGCCCCATCCGGCGGCCGCGCGCGCCTTCCTGGACTTCCTCGCCGGCCCCGAGG
>JALVTX010000126.1 GCA_027035825.1 Mariprofundaceae bacterium | reverse complement strand
GTCAGATCCGCCGGTTGGGCCTCGAAGATCTTGCCCACCGGGCCATCGCCCTTGCCATTCGTTCCGTGGCACGGGAAGCAGTAGATCCGGAACAGGGCCTGACCATGCAGGATGGACTTCCGGGTCGCCGGCACCGGGTTCTTCAACGCATCGGCGGCGTCGCGATCTTGCACCTTCGTCCAGGGGCCGCCCACCGGGACGGAGTCCTTCGGATAGGTGTTGATGGGCGGCTCCTGCGGCTTGATGGACGGCTGGTTCATCAAGTCGCGCGACCACGGCCACGCCATCGCGGCCGTCGGCAACGCCAGAATGCAGACAGTCAGAAGGATTCGTTTCATAGCTCCAACTCCCTGATTTCAAGCGCGCCGCACTTCTCCAGCACCTTGCGCACCTTGTCCTTGTGCTGAGGCTGCATCTGCACCTCGACGCCGATCTGGTCCTCGCTGACCTTCTCGCTGTAGTACTTCTTCAGGCTCTTGGGCAGCCCGGCGTAGATGAAGAAGGCCAGCAGCGTGCTGAACACGCCGAACAGAATCGTGCCCTCGTAGGTAATCACGATGTCCGGCGGCAGCGGGATCACCGGCTTGCCGCCCTGCGGCTGAACCGTAAACATGGATTGCGCCGCGGCCGCCACCAGCAGGAAGGCGCAGACGGCGCCGGTGATCGCCCCGAAGAAGGTGAAGCGCTGGATGGGCTTGTCGATATCCCCCAGTATCTCCTCCACCTCCGGGTGCTCGATCGGAGAATACAGCTCGATGTTGTCCACCACCATTTCCTTCAGATCGAGCGCCTTCAGCTCGCCCACCACCTCGCGCGCCTTGTCGAAGTCGTCATAGGTGGCGAAGAGCAGGTGTTTCTTCCTCCTACGCGCCATGATGCAGGCCCTCCTCGGTCTTGATCATTTCATCCTTCACCTTGTCCAGGTCTTGCAGCTCCGCCCGCGAGCTCGCGTGCCGGCGATGGAACACCATCTCCTTCACCTCATACATGGACACGCTCGGGAAGATCTTGCAGAAGATCAGGAACAGCATCGTGAACCAGCCAAAGCTCGCGGCCGTCAGCGTCAGCTGCACCGTGGCCGGCCACACCACCGCCCATGTCCACGGCTCGTGGTTGCTGGCCAGGGGCGGGCTCACGATCTGGAAGCGTTCCAGCCACATGCCGAGCTGCAACACCAGCGACAGCCAGAACATCGCCCACATGTTGTGACGGAACTTCTCGAACGCCATCGCGAACGGCGCGACCGTGGCGCAGAACAGCATGCCCCAGACCACCGGCGCGTACGGCCCGAAGAACTTCTCCAGCAGCACCTCCTTCTCGAACATGTCGTTCGAATACCAGATGGAGGCATACTCGCCGAGGTTCAGGTAGTTCCAGACCATGGCGATGGCGAACGTCAGCTTGGCCGTCTTGTCCATGATCTCGGTGGTCATGTATTCCTCGAACTTGAACACGTAGCGCAACATCACGAACAGCGTGATGATGGCCGCGCAGCCGGAATAGAGCGCGCCTGCCACGAAATACGGCGGGAACGAGGTGATGTGCCAGTCGGGCATGATGGACATCGCAAAGTCCGAGGCCACGATGGAGTGCACGGACACCGCCAGCGGCACCAGAAAGCAGGCCATCAGCACGTAGGTCTTGCGGAAGGCAATCCACTCGCGGGCGCGGCCCATCCAGCCCAGCGACAGCGCCGTGTACAGCTTCTTGCGCCAACCCCTGGCGTTGTCACGACAGATGGCCAAGTCCGGAATCATGCCGATGTAGAGGAACAGCGCGGAACTGGTGGCATAGGTCGTGATGGCCGCCGCGTCCCACAAGAGCGGCGAGCGGAAGTTCGGCCAGATGGTGCGCTCGTTCGGATACGGCAGCACCCAGTACATGTTCCAGACGCGGCCCAGATGAATCACGGGGAAGAAGGCCGCCGTCAG
>JALVTX010000125.1 GCA_027035825.1 Mariprofundaceae bacterium | reverse complement strand
CCGTGAACGCAGGAGCTGATGCCATCGTCACGTTCAATGGCCGGGATTTTTCGCCCGCGGCGGAACGGTTTGGCTTGGTGACGATGACGCCGGCCGAATTCTTCCGGAAATATCTGAAGGAGGATGAAAGATGAGCCAGTATGCCTTGAGACTGCCCGACTTCCTGCTCGAACAGGCCAGAAAGAGCGCCAGGATCGAGCATGCGTCCATGAATCAGTTGTTCGTGACCGCCATTGCCGAGAAGCTCTCGGCTCTGGAAACCGAGCGCCTGTTGAGCGAACGCGCCCGCCGCGCCGATGAAGCGGCCGCGCGCAAGGTGTTGGCCAAGGTGCCGCATGGCGAGACGCGGCAGGGCGACGAGGTTGACTGAGGGAGACTGTTGATCGGAGCGTCAGCGCTCCAGGCCGAGGTTGCCGACGATGGCCAGCGTCGCCGCCGACTTGTTCAGGGTGTAGAAGTGCAGCCCCGGCGCGCCGGCGTCCACCAGCTCCCGGCATTGTTCGGTGGCGATCTCGATGCCTGCGGCCATCATCGCCGCAGGGTCGTCGGCGAGCGGCTCCATGCGTTTGCGCAGCCAGTCGGGAATGGTGGCGCCGCACATGGCCGAGAAGCGGGCGATCTGCGGGAAGTTCACGATGGGCATGATGCCCGGAATCACCGGCATCGTGACGCCGGCCGCCGCCGCTTTCTCCATGAAACTAAACCAGGCCGAATTGTCGAAGAAATACTGGGTGATGGCCGCGGATGCGCCGAGATCCTGCTTCATTTTCAGGTAGCGGATGTCGTCGTCCACGCCGTTTGGCGACTCGGGATGCCCTTCGGGATAGGTGGCGCAGGCGATGGCGAAGCCGCCGCGCTCGTGGATGAAGGCGATGAGGTCGGTGGCGTGCTCGAAGCCGCCGGCCACGGCCTCGAAGCGATCCATGCCCTCCGGCGGGTCGCCCCGCAGCGCCAGGATGTTCTCGATGCCGTGGGCGCGGTATTCGTCCAGCAGTGCGGCGATGTCCTCGCGGGTCGCGCCGACGCAGGTGAGATGCGCCACCGGCGGCAGCGCCGTCTCGCGGCGGATGCGGGTGACGATGCGTCGCGTGCGATCCTGCGTGGAGCCGCCGGCGCCATAGGTGACGGAGACGAAATCCGGGCGGATGGCGGCCAGCTCTTCCAGGCAGCGCCAGAGGTTCTCCTCGCCGCGGTCGGTCCTGGGCGGGAAGAACTCGCAGGAAACCAGCGGGCGCCGGCCCGCGCCGAGGATCGTGTCCAGCCGCATGGATTACAGCCGGGGAACGGTGACGCCGGTCTGGCCCTGGTACTTGCCGGCCTTGTCCGCGTACGAGGTTTCGCAGACCTCGTCCGATTCGAGGAACAGGAACTGCGCCACGCCCTCGCCGGCATAGATGCGGGCGGGCAGGGGCGTGGTGTTCGAGAACTCCAGCGTCACGTGGCCCTCCCATTCCGGCTCCAGCGGCGTGACGTTGACAATGATGCCGCAGCGGGCGTAGGTGGACTTGCCCAGGCAGATGGTGAGGACGTTGCGCGGAATGCGGAAATACTCGATGGTGCGGGCCAGCGCGAAGGAGTTGGGCGGGATGATGCAGACATCGCCCTTGAAATCCACGAACGAGGAGGGGCAGAAGTTCTTGGGATCCACGATGGCCGAGTTGATGTTGGTGAAGATCTTGAACTCGTCGGCGCAGCGCACGTCGTAGCCATAGGAGGACAGGCCGTAGGAGACCATGCCCTCGCCGCGTTCGTTCTTCTTGACCTGTCCGTCCACGAACGGCTCGATCATGCCGTGCTCCCGCGCCATGCGGCGAATCCACTTGTCCGACTTGATGGCCATGCGACGTGCTCCTCGGCGGCTTGGTGTGAAGGACGGCGAGGCTAAGGCATCTCTGCGCAACTCGCCATAAGCCGCGTTGCGCGTCCAATCGCG
>JALVTX010000124.1 GCA_027035825.1 Mariprofundaceae bacterium | reverse complement strand
AGTTGAACTCCGACCAGAAGCGCGCATACGGCTTCAACTCCTTCCGCTCCCCGGCCCAGGCCAGATACAACGGCACGCGCATGGCGTCGAAGGAAAACATCGGCGGCGAACCGTCCGGGCGAAGCCGGCCATGGCGCAGCCACAACCAGTCCGGCGCCAGACTCCAGCGCCCGTATCGCGCCTTTCGAACCAGCTCCAGACCGCTGGCATAAAGCCGTCGCCACTCCTTCTGCTCGGGGAAGCGGCGCGAAAAATCCTTCAGCGCCGGAAATATCCAGTAGGACAGATTCAGCCGCCGGCCGCGCCTCGCATCCTCGAAGCCATACGCCCCCGGCAACAGCACGGGCGGATTGCCGACGATGAGGATGCGGCGAATGTCGTTCAGCAGCGCCCTGGCCGGTTTCTGGTAATCGCCGTCGGGCCAGCGGTCGGCGGCGCGCAGCAACGCCCAGGCGACCAGCATGTCGCCGTCCGTGGCGTTGTTGCGGTCGCTCACGCGCCCCTGTTGTTCGCTCCAGTTCCAGGCCAGCAGATGATCCTTCCCGCGAATCTGCATGTGCCGCCGCGTCCAGCTCCAGATGGCGTCAAAGGTCGCCCGGTCGCCAAACCCTTCCGCCAGCAACATGCCGAAGCCCTGCGCCTCGGAATGCGTGTTGCCGCCGTGGGCCGTATCGTGAACGCGGCCATCGCCGGTGATGAAACGCTGCTTGTACTGCCGCCAGTCCTGCCCGGAAAGCTGCGAGGTGGCGCAGCCGCTCAACGTCCACGCCCCCATGACGAACGCCAGCAGCAAACCAAGCGGGCGGATGCCGGCTCTCGGTTCATCCATGCCGCTTGCGATGCAGGATGAGAATCACCTGCTTGAGCGCCGTCACGATGAGAACCGCCAGCAGAAGCAATGCCAGCACCAGCAACACCGGATGCTCGGCAATCTCGAACATCAGCTTCCGCAAGGGGTTCATCCCGCTCAGGTAATAGGTCGGGGCCAGCTTGAGCGCCACCCGCCGCCCCTGGCCCTGGCCGTCGCCCAGCCAGGAGACCGTGTCTCCGGAAAGGCCGCCCCACATGCCGTAATCCACCAGGCTCCAGGCCGCATCGAGCACGCCCGCGTCGCTCCGCGAGGTCAGCAGGGTCACGGTCTGGTCGTCCTCGCCGAACTGCATCAGCAGGTTCGCCCGCCCCAGGCTCAGGCTCTGGGAGATATGTGCGACCAGGGTGTCGTTGTCCGGCATCCGGCCGCCAAACATCTTGTCCCGCAGCAGACTGACGCCGGATCGTCCCGACCCGCGCAGCAGCGAATTCCCGCTCTCGACGTAGTTCGCGCCGGGGCCTTTCGGCGAAAAGCTCACGGGCGCCTTGCTCCACCAGTCATCCGCGATCCTGCCCGCCGCGCCAACCAGCAGCAGCGGGTCGGCGTCCTCCGCCTCCTCGGGCGTCACGTAGCGCACGGGCGCGACCGAGCCCTGCAACTGGGCCAGCTTCGCAAGCAGCGTCCATGATGCGGCGAGCGCATCGCCGGATGCATCGGCCAGCAGCACGTTCGTCGCCGCATCCGGCCTGTCCGGCCGGTTCACGAACGGGAACCCGGTTCGCGCCATGAGAGCGAGATCGGGCATGCGCGCGAAGTGATCCACCTTCGGCAGGGCGATGGTGGAATCCCCGTGCATCGTCAGCAGCAGGCTGTCCGTGTATTCGGCCCGGCACTTGCCCGTCACCAGCGGATTGAGCACGGCGCGGAACTCCAGGCGATTTTCCCCGGGACGAAACAGGCTCAGCGGCACGGTGACCCGGTAATCCCTGACATCCATGCCGCCGCGCTGATCCAGCGGAATGGACTTGGCGAACACGCCATTGACGTAAATCCCCAGCGAGGAATCCTCCCGCAGCCCGGCGCCATAGGCGAAATGCAGCCGCGTCACCACGCTCAATGGCGCCCGGCTGAACATGTCCGG
>JALVTX010000123.1 GCA_027035825.1 Mariprofundaceae bacterium | reverse complement strand
GCGGCCGCAAGGTGGCGCTGGCCGGGCGCAGCCTGGAACGGAACACCGAGATCGCCCGCAACATGGGGCGGCTGAACATTCCCGCCGGTCAGCTCGTTGGCATCAAGCAGGCGGCGGACGTGCCCGATGCCGAGCTGGTGGTCATCGCCACGGGCTCGCAGGGCGAATCGCGCGCGGCGCTGGCCCGCATCGCGCTGGGCCAGTTCCCCGGCATCAGCCTGAAGGAAGGCGATCTCGTGGTGTTTTCCTCGTCCATGATTCCGGGCAACGAGCGGGCCATCACCGGGCTGTTCAACCACATCTACCGTCGCGGCGCGCGCGTGCTGCACGCGGGGCAGGCGCCGCTGCACGTTTCCGGCCATGCGCAGGCGCACGAGCTGAAGACGATGATCCAGCTCACCCGGCCCCTGCACGTGTATCCGGTGCACGGCGAGTACCGCAATCTCGTCGAGCACAAGCACCTGGCGATGGCCACCGGCGTGCCCGAGGAGCGCATCCTCATCGCCGAGAATGGCCAGTCGCTCATCGCCGATGGCCGCGGCGTGCGCCTAGGCGACCGCTTCCAGGCCGGCGCGGTGTTCGTGGACGGCCAGTTCCACGACGAGATTGACGACATGGTGCTGCGCGATCGGCGGATTCTCGCCGAGGACGGCATCGTCACGGCCGTGGTGGCCATCCGCCGGCAGGACGGGCGGCTGGTTGGAGCTCCCGAACTGGCCACGCGCGGCGTGCTGCACCGCGAGGTGGGCGAGGACGTGCTGGGCCGGGCGGCCGAGGAACTGCGCCGGCATCTGGAGGGCGCGGGGCAGGAGCTGCTCTCGGACGAGGACGCGGCCAAGGAGGAGGTGCGCGTCTGGTTGCGGCGCTGGTTCAAGCGCCAGCACGGCCGCCGGCCGATGGTGCTGCCAGCGGTGTTCGAGGTCTGAGCCGGAGGACATGACGTGAACACGCGCATGATCGCGCGCGAGGCGGCGGCGCTGCTGGCGCTGGCTCTGCTGGCGCTTCTGGCGCTGGCACTGTACAGCTACGCCCCGGAGGATCCTTCGTTCAACCACGCCGGCGGCGACATGGACGCGGTGCGAAACCAGGCCGGGCTGGTGGGTGCCTGGGCGGCCGATGCGCTCTATCAGTTCTTTGGCCTCGGGGCGTGGCTGTGGCTGGCGCTGGGGGCGTGGGCCGCGGCGCGGCTGGCGTTGGGGCGCAAGCCGGCCCTGGGCGGCTGGGCCTCCATCTTCTGGCTGCCGTGGGCGCTGGCCGTTTGCGGCCTGCTGGCCGGGCACGAGGCCTGGGCGCGGTCGTGGTCGGCGCATTTTCCGGCGGGGGCCGGCGGTGCGCTGGGGCGGTTGATTGCCGACGGCCTGACCGGCCCGCTGCACGCGGTCGGCCGCGACCTGCTGTTGGGCGCGCTGGCGGTGAGCAGCTTCGTGGCCGCATCGCGGGTCTCCGTGCTGCAACTCGCGGCGCGCGCGATGCACGGGCTGGCGGCGGCTGGCCGCTGGCTGTGGGATCGGGCCGTTGTGCCGGTTCTCGGCCGGCTGGGCGGCGCCCGGCAGGCCATCGAGGAGCGGCGCGAGCGCATGACGGCGATGGAGGAGCGGCGCGAGACGCGCAAGCGGAAGGCGCCGCGCCTTCCCAAGGAGGAGCCGGAGGTGGCGAAGCCGGCGAAGATCGAGGTCTCCCGCCGGGCGCGCGAGGAGGCGCAGCCGGAGCTGGCGTTGGCCGAGCCCGCGGGCAAGGGCTTTCGCCTGCCGTCGCTGAACCTGTTCAGCAAACCGAAGAAGGTTGGCCGCGAGCATGGCGAGGAATCGCTCCAGGCCATGGCGCGGATGCTGGAGATGAAGCTGCTCGACTATCGCGTGGAGGGACGCGTGGTGGCGGTGCAGCCCGGGCCGGTGGTGACGCAGTTCGAGTTCGAGCCAGCGCCGGGCACGAAGGTAAGCCGTATCGTGGCCC
>JALVTX010000122.1 GCA_027035825.1 Mariprofundaceae bacterium | reverse complement strand
GCGCATCCAGGCTCTCACCTCGAAGCAGACGCAAGACTACCTCCTGCTTCCGCTTCGCCGACCAACGCTTCAATCCCTGCTTCTCGCTCATGGACACCTCCTGTCGTCATCAGCCTATGACCAAATGAACCCTCTGCAAAACCCCATTGGATTTTGTTAGGTAATTCTCTACCAATCTGGACCAAATCCAGGAGGGTTTGGTCATGCGAAAGAAGTGTCCTGCCTGTGGTGGCAACCGGCATTGGGAACTCAGGGATGGTCGGCTCCGATGCCGTCGGTGTCGCACACGGTTTCGGCTGAAGACGGCTTGGGAGATGTCGCGTCTTCCTGATGCCACAAAGCGGCGTTTGGCCGAGATGTTTGCGTTGGGCGTGCCGGCGTATCGGCTTCGTTTTCGCATTGCGGCGAGCGGCCGGAGCGTTGAGCGTTTCTATCGCATCATTCGCGCCTGCTGCATGCTTGAGGAGGATATGAGCGAACCCTTTGATGGGGTCATCGAATGCGATGAAACCATGATTGGGGGCTACCGCAAGGGCAAGCGCGGCTGGGGCGCGGCGGGCAAGGTGATCGTATTTGGCATCCTCAAGCGCAACGGAAGGGTGAAGGTGTTCCCGGTGTCGGATCGCAAGCATGCCACCTTGCTCAAGCTGATCCGGGAGCACACGAAGCCGGGCAGCCTCTACTACACCGATGACTACCAGGCTTACGCTTCGCTGGGCTTGCGGGGCGAGCATGTCGTGGTGCGCAAGGAGCGCGGGCGACCCAAGGGGCGCGACCACATCAACGGCATCGAGGGCTTCTGGAGCCATGCCAAGAACTGGCTCTATCCCCTGCGCGGCATCCCCCGCAAAAACTTCCATCTCTACATGGCCGAAATTTGCTGGCGATTCAATCATCGGAACCAAGACCTATATCCCTTGATTCTCAATATGTTACACAACACACTTGCCAGTGATATCGGCAAAATCTAGGTCCAGTTTGATGGTGAATTACCAAGATGTTTACTTTTGCCTTATGGTTCATACGCCATCGCTTGGCATCCCATCGGGGACACGCAAATGAATGCGAAGGCACCGAGATGAATTTGCAGAACGACACCAACTATTTTGTGCCTTTGTGCCTTGGTGGTTAGGTGTGACAAAGAAAAGCGCCGGCCTGATGGCCGGCGCTTTCCGGGGAGAAGCCCTGGTCAGAACTCGATCTTGCGCGGATCCGGGGTTCCCTTCTTGTGCTTGTCAATGAAGAAGCTGTAGATGAAGGGGCCCGCGAACGCGATCGCAATCACCAAGAATGCTGCCCAGTGCGGATTGTCCCAGTTAATCATGTCGTCATCCCTCCTTTAGTGGGCCTTGCTGTGATCCGGCCGCCAGGTGAAGTGCGGCAGGCGCTTCACGGCGATGAACACGGCGGTGCAGAAATAAATGATGTAGAACACGTCAATGGTGTAGCCCTTGTCCCACCACGGCTGCTTGCGCTCGATGGTTCCATCGGGCTTGGTCTTGCCGAAGAAGTTCTGCAGGTACACCTTGTCGCCCACCACCTCGTATTCCTCAAGATCGGCGCCCTTGGACTGCAACTCGATGATCTGCGGCGCAATCACGCTCAGCTGATCCCACGAAATCGGGTGCTGCGCGCGCTGGAAGGCATACTTCGAGTCGAACTGGCTGAGCGTCTTCTCAATCAGTTCCATCGCCTTTTCCTTGTTGTAGCGCATCGAGTGCGACTTGTCGTTGAGGATAGTCTGCACGTCCATGGACTTCATCAGCGGAATGTAATCCGCGTAGATGGCGGCCGTCGGACGCTGACCCCACAGCGGGAACGTGATCGCGAACGCCGTCAGGATGGTCAGCACGAGGAGCCCCACCACCGGTCGCGGCAGCGGATTGTTGTTCTCCTTGATGCCGCCCAGGCTTTCACCTTCCCAGATTTCCTTGGCCTTGGTTGTGGCCTCGTCGTCGGACAACGTATACAGCGGGTTGTCCAGTCTCCAATGTCCCAGATCTGCCATGTCGTCTTCCCTCCCTTTATTTCAGATTCAGCACGAAGTCAATCAGGTAGCGAATCTCGCTGTCCGGACGGTAATCCGGCACCTCCGGCGGGTAAATCCGCTTGCCCTCATAGAACTCCTGGTACTCCTTGCTCCACTTCGCCAGGTCAATCGGGTTACCGTGCGCATCCGTCTTGCCCCACAGGTAGTTATAGCGCGGCATGATGGAATGCGGCTGAACCAAGCGCGGGTTGAAGAAGTGCAGCATCATCCACTCGCGGGACGAGTTGCGCGAACCCACGTGCAGCAGGTCGGGCGCCTTGCGGTCGGAGCCGAACGCGGTCGGGGACTCGCCGTTGAAGTCGCCGGTCATCGGCGGACGGCCAAACGTCTGCCAGTCCTGCGTCTCTTCCGGCAGCAGCGTGTGGCACCACCAGCAGCCCTCGCGGATGAACATCGTCTTGCCGGCGCCGGCGTAGGACGTGTTCGCGTCGCCGGCCGTGGCCAGCACCTTCTCCGGCTGCCAACCCTTGGTGGCCGTCACGTTCTCGATGTAGGGGGTCTCCTTGCCCTTGTACGTGCCGTGCTTGATGACGAAGACCGCGCCCTTGCTGTCATCCGCGGCCGAGATGCGGCCCAGACGCTCGGACAGCTCCTTCGGCCCGTGGCCCAGAATCCGCGGCTTGTAGATGCCGTTCGGGAACTTCACGCCCGGCTTGAACACATAGGCCACCGTCTTGTCCATGGGCTGGCCGGTCACCGGATCCTTGGTCAATGTCACCTTGAGCGGCTTGTTCTTGCCGTTCAGGAACGGATCCCAGTAGTTGAAGCCGGACTCGTAACCATAGGTCAGCTGCTTGTCCAGCGAGATTTCCGTCGCGGGGATATTGGAAATGTCTCCCGTCGGGAAAAAGATGGTAATCATCATCGATCCGGCCAGCGCGATGCCGAAGCAGATCGAACCTACGTTGTACTCTCGGAATGCCACTTGTCAGTCCTCCCTATATTGTGATTTGTATCCGTGGCAGGGGTTCGGCGCGGCGGCGACTCGCCAAGCCATTGGCCGCCGCGCCATTTCCCTGTCTTACCGCTGGTAGGCCACCTCGTGCGGCAGGCGTCCCTCCGGCACCACCTCGCCCGCGCGAGCGGTCATATACATGTTGTACAGCCACACGATGTTGCCCAGGAACACCATCGTGCCGCCCAGCCAGCGAACAATCATGTACGGATGCTCGGCGATGACCACGTCAATGTACGGCACCTCGTACACCTTGCCCGCGCCCTGGATCAAGCCGGCGATGGTCATCGAGGTCCAATACAGCGAGAAGCCGATGAGCAGCATCCAGAAGTGGAAGTTCGCCAGGCTCAGCGAGTACAGCTTGCGGCGCAGCAGCACCTGAATGCCGTAATACACGGCCGCCGCCTCGGCAAAGGTGGAGAAGCCCAGCAGCGCCAGATGCGCGTGCGCCACGATCCAGCCCGTGCCGTGGATGTACCAGTTGATGGCGCGGGTCTGGTGGAAGCCGCCCTGCATGTTCAGCGGAATGGCCAGGAACACGCCCGTCATCGTGAACTTGATCTCCACGTTCTCGACGAACATCGTCCACTTGCCCTGCATCGTCAGCAGGATGTTGCAGACGTAGGCGATGGCCGGCACCAGAATCAGCACGCCCTCCACGGAGGCGAAGGACTTCAGCCACTCCGGCAGCGGCGAGCTCATCAGGTGATGGGCCGCCGGCGTGGAGTAGAACACCACGATGGACCAGAAGTGCAGGTGACCCACACGATGGGAATACAGCGGGTTGCCCGTGATCTTCGGAATCATGTAGTAGGTGATGGCCGCCGCCACCGGGGTAATCAGCAGACCCAGGATGTTGTGCGCGAACCACCAGGTCATGTAGCCCTCGTTCAGACCCGTCAGATGGAAGAACTCCGGCAGGTTGCCAATCAGGAACACGATGATGGTCATGAACACGCAGGCGGCGAAGAACCAGTTGGTGGTGTAGATGCCCTGCGTGCGACGATTGACGATGGTGGCCCACACGTTCAGCGACCACGGCACCGCGATGAACGCGGCGATGTACAGGTCAATCGGCCAGATGAAGTCGGAATACTCGCGACCGGAGGTCATGCCGCTCCACAGCGTGGCCAGGCCCAGCGCCAGGCCGACGTTCCACAGCAGGCAGTTCCACACGCCCAGCTTCTCGCTCCACAGCTTGGTGTTGCCCAAGGCCGGGGTGATGTACATCATGGACGCGGCGAACGCCATCGCAATCCAGCCGAAGATCACCGTCATCACGTGCACCTGGCGCATGTGGCCGAACTGGAACATGTAGGAATTGGTGAACCAGTCCGGGAAGGCCAGCTTAGCCGCATTGAACGAACCCAGGCCGGTGCCGACGATGAACCATACGATCGATGAAAACGCGAAGAAGATGGCCGCGGAACCCTGCGGGATATCCTCTTCCTTGGCGAACAAATACTTGATCATGGGATGATTTCCTCCTGTGTTGTTTTGAAACTTGGTCAGACGCGATCCGAACTGTCCTCGTCATGCTGGCCCGGCATCAGCAGATACCAGGCAAACCACATGCTCGAGAACGCCAGAACGATCCCCAGAATTGCTGCAATGGTTTCCATAGAACCCCTCCTTCGTTATTGAACAGAACCAGAAAGCCCGCGCGCCGCCGGATTATTCCGGCTGACCCTCGAGCACGGCGTGCAGCTTCAGCGTGTAGCCCATCAGGATCACGAAGGCGATGCCGAACAGGATCATGATGGTGTGGGAGAAGCCGCAGTAGGTGATGGGCCAGTAGGCATCCATGCCCCAGCCGCCCCACTCCTGGAAGCCGCCGCGACCGAGGTTCAGCATGAACGCCAGCGTGAACACCGAGCCATTGCCCATGCCGGTGGTCATGCCGCAGACGATGTTAAGCCAAGTTGCGCCTTTCATTACACCCTCCTCAATGAATTTTTATTCATGAAGCCGCACATTACTCCGCCGCCGCAAGCCGTGTCAAGCACTATCCGCCATGCCGCTTTCCGAGCCCCTGCGCGGCCCGTCCGGACGAGCCGCGGCTTGCATCCGGCCCCGCGATTTCGCACCATCGCGGACATGAAGGAAGCCGTCTTTTACGCCGCGAGCGCCGTCGTCTCCCTGTTCATCGCTGGCTATGCCGCTCACATGATGGTCGGCGGTCTGGTCGCGCCCGCCACCGAGCGACTCGTCATCGCCGGCGTGGTGTTGGCGGCCGCCGCCGCCATCGCCTGGATGGCTTGGGACGTGGCGCGCCGCAAGCGGCGCTGACCGCCTCGACCACCCAACCCGTCAACTCTTGTAAGGTGCCAGCGCCTCGCCGGCCTGCTTGAAGGCCGACTCACCATCAAACTGCGTGCGGTGAAACACGAACTGGCGCTTGGCGCCCGTCACGTCCGTGCCGGACAGCCCAAACGACTTGCCGGCATAGTCCGGGAAATAACGGACATCCTTGACCAGCGACACGGTCTCGCCGCTCTTGAGCCGCACGCGCACGCGATCGGCGTCCACCTCCAGCGCCACCGGCGCCGAGGGCAGCCATTGCAGCCGGCGCAGCACGCGCCCGCCGCCCACCATTAGAAAGAAGCAGCCCAGGAACATCAGCGCATAGCCGACACCGACCGTGTCCTTGCCATACCACAGCGTCAGCCCCCAGAAGAGAAGGAAGGCCACCGTCGGCACGTAGAGCAACAAATCCCAGACGATACCAGCCTTGTCCGGGTGCAGATCGAAGGCCTGCTCGCGCGGCTTCGCCATGCTCAGCTGCCCTTCCCGCGCGACGAAGCGGAATCATCGAAGAAATGCGTGGCCTTGCCGCCGGTCAGGCGCGCCAGCTCCGGATCCAACTCCTGGTAGAGCGTGCGGCCGGGAAAGACGCGCACGACCTTGCCCTCGCCGTTCACGATGAACGTCCACGGCTCGCCGCGCACCTGGAAGGCCGTGTAGGCCTGCGGATTGTAGTATTGATCCATGTGCAGGAAGATGACCTTGTCGCCATACTTCTTCATCAGCACCTTCAACAGCTGCAACTGCTGGTCGCACTGCGTGCAGTGCGCCGGCGTCGCGAACTCCAGCACGATGGGCTTGTGCAGCGCCAGCGCCTCGTCAAACGAATAGCGATACATGCCCGGATCGGGATAGCGATAACTGGTGAGCTTGGACATGTCCCCGCCCACGTCCGAGAGCTTGGCCGTGTGCACCTTGGGCGCGGGCTTGCCCTCCAGCATCACGCCGCCGCCGCCGACGCTGAAATCGCCGTCGCAGCCGGCCGCCAGCGCCACGAGCGCCACGAGAGCCGGCCCGGCCAGCCGAAGCAGGCGCGACCTCATCGCGCCCGGCTCCAGCCGGCGCAGGTGCGGAAGATGTTGTAGGCCCAGATGCAGTTGGCCAACAGCACCAGCGTGCCGAAGATGCCCATCGCCGCCAGCCACGGCCGCACCAGCGCCTCCACGTCCGCCGGCGGCAGGTGAACGCTGGCATTGCCGCCGATGACGCCGGCCGTGGTGAAGAACACCACCATGCCAATCAGCCCCAGGTTATGCGTCCAGAAATGCGCCTTGACGAGCCGCATGCTGTAGATGGGGCGCCTCACCAGGCGCGGAATGATGTAATAGACGGCGGCGAAGATGGCCATCTCCACCCAGCCCAGCAGGTTGATGTGGGTGTGGGCGCGCACGATGAGGCGGCCGAACATGCGCTGATCCACGAAATGGCGGAAATCCGCGATGCCGCCCATCAGCGCCCCCCACGAGAAACCGATGATGCTGTAGATGACGCAGGCGAACACGAACCACAGCGTGTAGCGCACGTATTCCCTGTCTTCCCACGGTTGCATCTTGTCGCTCATGCCTACAACCCCTGTCGCTCCGCCTGCTCCCGGGCGCGCTTGAGCGCCTCCGGATCGTCGCGGATGTCCTTGTATTTCTTCTTCCACTCCGGCGGCGCGAACGTGTTCACCATCGTGTCAATGAACTTCGACTCCCCCTTGGGCGGAATCGGCGAGGTGGCCGCGCCCTGGTCGGCCTTCAGCTCCGAGAGGAAGGTCGCCATCGCGTGCAACTCCTCCTTCGGCAGGCTCATCACGTAGGCCGCTTCCTTCGGCGGCGCGCCGTGGTCGATGGTGCGGGCGCCATAGGTCTTCTCCGGGTTGCGGAGAAAATTGTAAATCCATTCAAAGCTGCGCCGCGAGCCGATGCCGTCCAGGTCCGCGCCCTGGCCCATGTTCGTGCCCGCGCCGAGCGCCCGGTGGCAGGAGCGGCAGTCGCGGACGCGGAACAGCTCCGAGCCCTTCTTGCCCTCGGCCGAGAACTCGTAGTGCGTGAGCTGCGTGAACATCGGCTTGTCGCTGTGCTGGCGGATGTATTCCATGATGCCGAACGCCACGGTGGCGAACACGAGGAACACGCCGAAAATGGCGAACAGCACCTTCTCGCCGGTCTTCATGGGTTGCTTCTTCTTGTCCGAGCTCATCAGAATCGCCTTGTGTATCTATAGTATCTATCATATTGCTCCGGCCTTCCGGCCCTCGCGCCCGCTTCGCGCAGCCCATCCTCCCCGGCCCATCGTCACGATGGCGCGGCAATCTAGCACAGCCGCGAGCGGCGCGGCAAACGAACCGACCCGGGCGGAAAGCGACCGCCAGGCGGCCAGGCGCGGCGAACGCTGGCACATATATTAGCACTTTACAATATGTCGAGCCTGGGGCATCATTCGCCCCATGCAAGCGATTCCCGCCGACCGCATCCATGCCGCCAGCGAGGGGCTGCGCGCCATCGCGCACGATGTGCGCCTGTCCGCGCTGTGCCACCTGCTGGACGGGCCGATGTGCGTCTCCGAACTGATGGAGGCGACGGGCGCGGCGCAATCGAACCTGTCGCAGCACCTGGCGAAGATGCGCATGCTGGGCATCGTCGCCACCGAGAAGCGCGGCCAGCACGTCTATTACCGCATCGCCAATCCGGCGTTCGGTGACCTGATCGCCGCGCTGCGCAAGATCTACTGCCCCGAGATGTGCGGGCCGGGAGGCAAGGCATGAGCAAGGTTTCATCGCGCCGCCGGGGCGCTTTTTTTGGCGGCATCAAATCAGCGTATCCGTATATGTTCACGTCCATGCTGATGCTGGGCGCGCCGGCGCTGCATGCCGCGGACGCCGGCGGCGAACCGGGCGATAACCTCACGCTGCGGCAGGCCGTGCGGATGGCGCTGGAGCAGAACCGCGACCTGCGCATCGCCGAGACCCGCCGCGAACAGGCCCGCGCCGGCGCCGAAGCCGCCACGGGCCGGCTGATGCCGCGCGTGGACGCCACGTGGAATGCCTCGCGCACCGATTCGCCGGTCAACGTGTTCGGCGCCAAGCTGTTGCAGCGGCGCTTCACGACGGCCGACTTCGCCATCGCGAACCTCAACAACCCCGCCGCCATCAA
>JALVTX010000121.1 GCA_027035825.1 Mariprofundaceae bacterium | reverse complement strand
AGACGTGGACGCCGCCCTTGTGGGCGAAGGCGTTCTGCCCCACGAAGGGCTGGTGCCGCCACGGCAGCCGGTTCGCCATCTCGTTGACGAAATCCGACAGCGAGGTCAGTTCGCGCAGGCGCTCGCGATCAATACCGCAATCCACGCCCATCTTCAGCACCAGGTCGGGAATCACCGACACCAGGTTGGCGTTGCCGCAGCGTTCGCCGATGCCGTTGATGGTGCCCTGCACGTGGCTCGCGCCTGCCTCGACGGCCATCAGCGTGTTGGCCACGGCCAGCTCGCTGTCGTTGTGCGCGTGGATGCCGACGGGCAGCCCCGGAAAGCGCGCCACGACCTCGGCGGTGACGCGCGCGATCTCGGACGGCAGGCGCCCGCCGTTGGTGTCGCACAGCACCAGGGCGTCCGCGCCCCCCTCGGCCGCCGCCTCCAGCACCCGCATCGCGTAGTCGGGACGCGAGGCATGGCCATCGAAGAAATGCTCGGCGTCGAACAGCACCTCCTCAGCATGCCGTTTCAGGTAACGAATGGAATCGCGCACCAGCTTCAGGTTGTCGTCCAGCGAAATGCCGAGCACCTTTTCCACGTGCAGGTCCCACGCCTTGCCGAAGATGCAGATGGCATCCGCGCCCGCGGCCAGCAGCTTGCGCAGCCCCGCATCGCGGCTCGGCGGGCCGCCGGCGCGCGCCGTGGCGCCAAAGGCCACGAGCCGGCTGTGCTGCCAGTCGCGTTTCCGGGCCAGTTTGAAGAAGCGGTCGTCCTTGGGGCTCGCGCCCGGCCAGCCGCCCTCGATGTAGTCCAGGCCGAACCCGGCCAGGCGCTCGGCGATGCGCCACTTGTCCTCGGCCGAGAAATGGATGCCCGCGGTCTGGCCGCCGTCCCGCAATGTCGTGTCCAGCAGGCGGACGCGCCGGCGGTGGTGATGCTTCGTCATGGCTTTCATGATACGTTCCCGCGACAGCATTGAACAGCCTTCAGGAGGATCAAGCGATGAAAGCCATGGTCATGACCCGGCCGGGCAGGCCGGACGTGCTGAAGCTCGTGGACATGGACAAGCCGGCGCCGGCCGGCGACCGCGACGTGCTGGTGCGCGTGCACGCGGCCGGCGTCAATCCCATCGACACCAAGCTGCGGGCGCGTGGAACCTACGGCCCGAGCAACGAGAACGTCATCCTGGGCTGTGACGGCGCGGGCGTGGTGGAGGCCGTGGGCTCGGCCGTGCGCGACTTCGCGCCGGGCGACGCGGTGTTCTGGTGCCACGGCGGCATCGGGCTTGTGCCCGGAACCAACGCCGAATACGCCGTCGTGCCCGAGCATGCGCTGGCGCGCAAGCCCGAAAGCGCGGACTTCGTCACCGCCGCGGCCGCGCCGCTGGTGCTCATCACCGCCTGGGAATCGCTGTTCGACCGCGCCCGCATCCGCGAAGGGCAGCGGGTGTTCATTCATGCCGGCGCCGGCGGCGTGGGGCACGTGGCGGTGCAGCTGGCGCGCATCGCCGGCTGCCGCGTGGCCGCCAGCGTGAGCAGCGAGGAAAAGGCCAGGCTGGCGCGCGAGCTGGGCGCGGAGGAGACGATCCTCTACCGCGAACGGGACGTGGCCCGGGCACTGCTGGACTGGACGGACGGCGCGGGCGTGGACGCCGCCCTCGACACCGTCGGCGGCGCGGCCTTCGGCGAGCTCATCCCGGCCGTGAAGGTCTATGGCGACCTGGTCAGCATTCTCCAGTTCCCGCCCGGCGCGGACTGGAAGACCGCGCGCATCCGCAACCTGCGGCTGGCGCAGGAGTTGATGCTGACGCCGATGATTCTCGGCCTGGACGAAGGGCTGCGGCATCAGGCGGACATCCTGCGCCGCTGCGCCGAATGGATGGACGAGGGCCTGCTGCGCGTCGTCGTGTCGGAAGTGCTGCCGCTGCACGAGGCCGCGCGCGCCCACGAGCGCATCGAGGCCGGCGGCATGACGGGCAAGATCGTGCTGAAGATCGCATGACGAACGATCGCCGCCAGATACGGGGCGGCGCCGGACTCACGCAACGCATGACGACTTCGCACGAAGTCGTCATCGCAGCCATGGACGGCTGCGCAAACCAGGAACTTGCGCAAGCAAGTGACTGGCTTGTAAGGAGGTTGAAAGCCGCGCCTTTCGACCTCCGTCGAGCAAAAAGTCCATGGACGGACTTTTTGCGGCCTCATCAACACATGCATTGGCGGCGAAAATCCGCAGCATGGGGCGCATGAGCGCCCCCGTCATCGAGAGCCGCGAACAACTGCTGGCTCCCTTCATCTCCGGCTGCAAGCCGCGCGAGGCGTGGCGCATTGGCACCGAGCACGAAAAGATCGGCTTCTGCGTGGACACGCTTCGTCCCATCCCCTACGAGGGCGAGCGCAGCATCCGCCGGGCGCTGGAGCTGCTCGCCTCCGAGGGCTGGGAACTGGAATACGAGAACGGCAATCCCATCGCACTGAAGCGCGGCGGCGGCTCCATCACGCTGGAGCCGGGCGGGCAACTGGAGCTGTCCGGCGCGCCGGTGGCCACCATCCACGACACCTGCGAGGAGGTGCGCGACCACCTGCGCCTGCTGGCCGAGGTGCGCGAGGAGCTGCGCATCGGCTTCCTGGGCCTGGGCTTTCAGCCCAAGTGGCCGCGCGAGGCCGTGCCCTGGATGCCCAAGGGCCGCTACGCGGTGATGCGCCGCTACATGCCGAAGGTGGGCGCCCACGGGCTGGACATGATGCTGCGCACGGCCACGATCCAGGTGAACCTCGACTTCTCCAGCGAGGCGGACATGGCGCGCAAGATGCGCGTGGGCATGTGCCTGCAACCCCTGGTCACGGCGCTGTTCGCGGCCAGCCCCTTCGTGGACGGCCGCCCCAGCGGCTGGCTGAGCAGCCGCGCCCGCTGCTGGCTGGACACCGACCCGGCGCGCACCGGCATCCCGCCGATGGTGTTCGACGAGGATTTCGGCTTCGAGCGTTACGTGGACTGGCTGCTGGATGCGCCGATGTATTTCGTGATGCGCGAGGGGCGATACGTGGATTGCGCGGGGCAGAGCTTCCGCGATTTCCTGGCCGGACGGCTGCCGGCGCTGCCCGGGGAACGGCCCACGCCGGCGGACTGGGAGCTGCACATCACCACCGTGTTCCCCGAGGTGCGGCTGAAGGGCTTTCTGGAGATGCGCGGCGCGGATGCCGGCGGCAAGCCGTGGATCTGCGCCCTGCCGGCGCTGTGGAAGGGCCTGCTCTATGACGCGCGGGCGCTGGACGAAGCCTGGAACATGGTGGCCGACTGGACGCATGCCGAGGTAACGGCGCTGCGGCGCGAGGCGGCCAGGAATGCGCTGGCCGCCCGTTTCCGCGACGCGCCGCTGTGGAACCTGGCCGAACGCATGCTGGACATCGCCGCCGCCGGCCTGGAGCGACAGGGCCGGCAAAACGCCGCGGGCCGGGACGAGCGCATCTTCCTGGCCCCGATGCGGGAGGTTATCGAACGCCGCGAAACGCAGGCCGATGCCTGGCTGCGCGCCTGGCGCACGCGCTGGCACGGGAACATCGACCCCATCTTCACCGAGGCGGCGCTGCCCTGATGAAGGGGACTATTTATTGACCAATGCCTTACGATCGCCGTATGCTGCGCTGATCTGACGAGGGAGAATCAACATGAGAAGATTAATTCCGGCATTGGCGATGGCGCTCATCATCTCTGGCTGTGGTGGTGGGGGGTGGGGGGGGGCATCAGCCCCTACTGCTAGACCAATCGTAACCAATACTCTGCGAACTTTCGCGAACGGAGATAGCATACAATATACTGTCAGCGGCACTGTCTCAACAGGTGGAACAACATTGACCATGAATGGATCTGGATCGTTTACTGTCACGACCAACGCAAGCCCGCTAGACCCCCGAGGGAGCAAACATTCCATTGTTACAACGGCAATAAATGCAACTTTTAACAATGGCACGCCATTCGCTACAACAAGCCAATACTATTTTTCCCAAACAGCTTCAGGAACAATGAATGTATATGGAGACCCTGTCTCAGGCTGGATTACCACCCCAGCCAGCGGGTTTGTCCCCTCAACAATCAGCCCGATCAGTTCACCAAGCAGCTGGGTGAATAACTATACGCAGCAGAATGGCGACACAACGAACGAAACCATTTCGGTGCCAGGAAGGGCTGTTGTTTCAACGGGCATGGGAAGCTTTGAAACATACAAAATCACCACTTCATCTACCATAAACTATGCTGCTGGAGGCACTGATGTAACGAATGAAACGGACTATGTCGTGCCAAGTATTGGTCCAGTAAAAATAGTAATCAACACTACCTCGACAGATGCCGCTGGAGCGGTTACAACGCTAAGCATCACACTAACAGCAACAACAACAAATATCCCGTTCTAAGCATGAACGCGTCGCTCACTGCAAGGCCAGTTCGGGACGCGCCCCCACCGCGCCAAACGCGCGTTCCAAGGCGTCCAGCCGGCTGCGATAGTGCGGATCGAGCAAACGGCGCGCCACCTTCTCGTCCGTTCCCAGACGACGCGCCAGCTCCGCCTTGCTGATGTGATTCTTCCGCACCGCAACATACAGCGCGGCCTTGAGCGCGGTCTGCAATGGAACCGTGATCAGGCGCTCGCCCCGCCGCGCCGCGGACGGCCGGGGAATGTCCTCATTGTCGCAAATCCGGGCCGCAATGGCCTCCTCCAGACAATCCTCGGCTTCGCGCAGGCACTCCTCGACGCTGTCTCCCTGCGTGATGGCTTCCGGGAGATCGCGAAACCTCACGACAAAACCGCCGTCCGTTTCATCAGGCTCAAACCTTGCGGGATAGGCAAACCGGAACATGGCGTTCTCCTTGCAGTCAAATCTCGTCGCGACTCAAGCCCAGTTGCCTGAGCATGGCCGCCAGCGTACCGGTCTTCAGTTCATCCGACGGGTTACGCACGATCGTCTTCCGATCACCCAGGTACAGAGTCTGGTGACTGCCCTTGCCGCGCTTCTTGTCCAGTCGGACAGGCAATCCCCGTGCCTTCGCAAGCGCGCGCACCCGCCGAATGAACTCCTTGCGGGTCACAGCCCCAGTTTAGGACACTTCTGTCCGGCCTGCAAGCCGCGTTTCACGCCTCCACGAACTCCAGCGCATTGCCGTCGGGATCGCGGCAGAAGATGGCCGCCCGCCCCGAGCGGCTGGCGGTGAAGGCCACGCCGGCGGCGCGCAGGCGGCGGCGGATGGCCTCGATGTCGGCCACGGTCAGGGCCAAGTGCCGGTCGCGGCCGCCGTGCTCGGGCCGCGGATGGCCGGCGCAGGAATCGGGCAGCTGCATCAGGTGAATTTGTCCGCCATCCTCCAGCTGGTAGAAGATGCCGGGGAAGCCGAGATCGGGCCGGGGCGCCCGCGCCAGTCCCAGCACGCCTTCGTAGAAGGCCGCCGCCCGCTCCAGGTCGGCGACGATGAGCCCCGCGTGCGCCAGTCGCATGCCGCAATCATTGTGCGCGGGCGGCCATGGTGCAACAATCCGCGCCCATGACGGCGCGCATTCTGGACGGCAAGGCCATCGCGGGGCGACTGCGGCGGGAGCTTGCGGAGCACATCCGGCGGGGCATGGCCGGCCATGGCCGCGCGCCGGGGCTGGCGGTCATCCTGGTCGGTGATGACGCGGCCAGCCAGGTTTATGTCCGCAACAAGAAGAATGCCTGCGCCGAGGTCGGCATCGTCTCCGAGGATTTCTCGCACACCCTGCCGGCCGACACCAGCCAGCAACACCTCCTGGGCCTCATCGCGGAGCTGAACGCCGATGCGCGCGTGGATGGCATCCTGGTGCAGATGCCGCTGCCCGCGCACATCGACCCGGAAGCGGTGATCGAGGCCATTGACCCCGGCAAGGACGTGGACGGCTTTCACCCCTACAACGTGGGACGGCTGGCTGCCCGCGCGCCCCGGCTGCGCTCCTGCACGCCATACGGCTGCATGAAGCTGCTGGAGGAAACGGGCGTGGACCTGCACGGCCAGGAGGCGGTGATCGTGGGCGCGTCGAACATCGTCGGCCGGCCGATGGCGATGGAGCTGTTGCTGGCCGGCGCCACGGTGACGGTGACGCACAAGTTCACCCGCGACTTGGCCGCGCACATCCGCTGCGCCGAGATCGTCGTGGCCGCCGCCGGCAAGCCCGGGCTGGTGAAGGGCGAGTGGATTCGCGACGGCGCCATCGTGCTCGATGTCGGCATCAACCGCCTGCCGGACGGCCGGCTGGTGGGCGATGTCGAGTTCGAGGCGGCCCGCCAGCGCGCGGGCTGGATCACGCCGGTGCCGGGCGGCGTGGGGCCGATGACCATCGCCATGCTGATGGCCAACACCGTGCAGGCCTGGCGCGAGCACCTGGGCGACATCGCGGGCGAAACGACGGGAGACATGCCATGACGGATCTGGCCAGAACGCCGCTGCATGCCGAGCACCTGACGCTCGGCGGCCGCATGGTGCCCTTCGCGGGCTACGAGATGCCGGTGCAGTATCCCGACGGGACGCTGGCGGAATACCATGCCGTGCGCGACGGCGGCGCCGGGCTGTTTGACATCTCGCACATGGGGCAGGTGCGCGTGGAAGGGCCGGGGGCGCTGGATTTCCTGCAATATGCCACCACCAACGACGTCGCCCGTCTCGATCAGGGTCAGGTGCAGTATTCGGCCCTGCTGAACGAGAACGGCGGTTTCATCGACGACATCACCACCTACCGATTGGAAGAAAACGAATTCTACCTGTGCGTGAACGCCGCCAACCGCGCCCGGGACGTGGCGCACCTGGAACGGCTGGCCGAACACTTCGACGTGAACATCACCGACGAATCGGATCACACCACGCTGCTGGCCCTGCAGGGCGCGGCCGCCCAAGAGATGCTCGCGCCGCTCGTGGACGGCGAGCTTGACGCCATCGGCTACTACCGCTTCGCCGGCATGCGGGTCTGCGACGCGCCGGGGCTGGTGTCGCGCACCGGCTACACCGGCGAGGACGGCTTCGAGATCTACCTGCCCAACGCCGCCGCCGTCACGGTCTGGCGGGCCATCCTGGAGCGGGGCGCCAGGCCCGTGGGGCTGGCGGCGCGCGACATGCTGCGCACCGAGATGGGCTACGCGCTCTACGGCCACGAAATCTCGGAGGACGTGACGCCGGTGGAGGCGCGGCTGATGTGGATCACGAAGCTGGACAAGGGCGATTTCCTCGGCCGCGAGGCCGTGGCGCGGCGCGCCTCCGAGGGCCCGCGTCAGGTGCTCATCGGCCTCCGCCTCACCGAACGCGGCATCCCGCGCGAGGGGTATGCGGTGTTCGCTGGCGAAACCCCCACGGGCGTCGTCACCTCCGGCATGCATTCGCCGACGGCGGGCGGGGTTGCGCTCGCCTACGTGAAACCCGAGCATGCGGACGCGGGAGAGCTGAGCGTGGAGATTCGCAACCGCCGAATCCCGGCCGAGCGAGTGAAACCGCCCTTCGTGCCCAGCAGGGTGAGGAAATAACGCACCACCAAGGCGCCAAGGCACAAAGATGCCCTGATATGCTTTGTGTCTTCGTGTTTTGTGGTTGGAAGACAATGGAGATGGAACGATGACGATCCCGGCCGACCTGAAATACACGAAGGAACACGAATGGGTGCGCATCGAGGACGACACGGCCACGGTGAGCATCACCGACCACGCGCAGGAGGCGCTGGGCGATATCGTGTTCGTCGAGCTGCCGGAGATCGGCCGCGCGGTGGCGCCGGGCGAGGCGTTCGCCGTGGTCGAATCGGTGAAGGCCGTTTCGGACGTGTATGCCCCGGTGGGCGGCGAGATCGTCGAGGTCAACGCGGAGCTGGAAGGCGCGCCGGAGAAGGTGAACACCGACCCCTATGGCGCCGGCTGGATCGCCAAGATCCGCATGAGCGGCGACACCGTCGAGCTGCTCTCCGACGACGAATACTCGACATTCCTTGAGGAGTAACCACCCGGGCGCGGAGGCGCAAGGGATGGCCTTGTGTCTTTGTGCCTTCGTGGTGCATGGCATGCGATGAGATTCCTCCCCCACACCGATGCGGATCGCCGCGCGATGCTGGAAACCATCGGGGTTTCCTCGATGCGCGAGCTGTTCGCCGACATCCCGGCCGAGTTCCACATCGAGCCGGGCAGCCTGAACCTGCCCGCCGCCCGCTCGGAGGCCGGGATCGTGCGCCGCTTCATGCGCGCCGCCGAGGCCAACCGCCACGCGGGCAACACGCGCTGCTTCCTGGGCGGCGGCACCTATCACCACTTCGTGCCGGCGGTGGTGGACTACGTGATCTCGCGCGGCGAGTTTTTGACCGCCTACACCCCCTACCAGCCGGAAATCAGCCAGGGCACGCTCCAGGCGCTGTTCGAGTTCCAGACCATGGTGGCGCGGCTGACCGGCATGGAGGTGGCCAACGCCTCGATGTACGACGCCGCCACCAGCGTGGCCGAGGCGGCGCTGATGG
>JALVTX010000120.1 GCA_027035825.1 Mariprofundaceae bacterium | reverse complement strand
CCGGCCATCGCCGGCCAGCCCGCCCGATACCTGGAGAAACGGTTGCGCGCAATGCGCGCCGCAAGGCAGCCGGATGCCCTGCCCGCCCGAGTGATGGCGCGCGTGAGCCGGGCGTTGAGCAATGCCGACATCCGCGACCTCGCCCGGGCGATTTCCAGGCTGGACGGGCGAACGCTTCCGGGCGCGTTGACGGTGGAATCCGGCATGTCCTCCGGCCGTCCCGGCGGCCCCGCGCTTACGCTGCCCGCCGAGCCCCGCCTGGCCTCAGCCATCGAGCGGGGCGCGCGCATTTTCATGGACACGCCGCGCTTCGCCTCGCGCTGGGTTGGCCGGGGCAATCGCCTCTCGTGCGTGAACTGCCACCTGGATCGCGGCCGCCTCGCCTCGGCCGCGCCCATGTGGGCCGCCGCCGTCCGCTACCCCCGCTACCGCAAGAAGAACAACCGCGTGAACACCTTGGCCATGCGCATCCAGGGCTGCTTTCGCTACAGCCTGAATGGCGCGCCGCCGCCTGCGGACAGTCCCGTCATGGTCGCGCTGCTGAGCTATATTCGCTGGCTGGCGACCGGCATGCCGCTGGGCGCGAAGCCCCCGGCCCACGGGTTTCCCAAACTGGCGAAGCCCGAAGGCGCGCCAGACCCGGTGCGCGGCGCGCGGTTGTACCAGGCCCGCTGCGCGCTTTGCCACGGCAAGGATGGCGCGGGACGCAGGGCGGGCGGGCGCACGCTGTTCCCGCCGCTGTGGGGAGCGCACTCATTCAACTGGGGCGCGGGCATGCACCGCGTGGACAAGGCCGCCGCCTTCATCCACGCCAACATGCCCTTTGGCGCCGGCGGCAGCCTGAGCGTGCGGGATGCCTGGGACATCGCCGCCTTCGTGGATGCGCACGACCGTCCCGATGACCCGCGCCTGGTCGGCCTCCGCGGCAAGGCTCGCGCGGAGGCGATTCGCCGCCTGCACGGGCGCGCGAACGTGGACTTCTACGCGGCCTGTCACGCGGGTTCCGGGCCATACCCCATTCCCCGGCACCTTGCCCGGCCCGAGACGGGCCAGGAGCGCCACGCACGGTAGGGGCGGCCTCCCGGCCGCGAACATGGGCCGAGGATTCGTTCGGGGCCTGGAGGCCCCTCCTACAGTGGATATTCACCGCGTGTAGAAGCGACGTCCACGCCGCGAATCTCGGCCGCCAACCGACGATGTCGGGGCTCGTCCGTTCGGGGCCAGAGGCCCCTCCTACAGGGATATTTCCAACCACGGTTCGGGGCCTGGAGGCCCCTCCTACGGCGCGGGGCTCTTCAGCAGCCGGCGCACTTCGGCGGGATCGGTCGTCGGCTGGTTGCACTGGAAGTCGCGGCAAATGTAGGCCGTCACCCGGCCATTCAGCGGCTTCTGCGCCCTGGCGTACGGGGCCAGCCGTTCGCTGGCCGCATCGCGCCACAGCACCACCGCGTGCGGCCGATAGGGCGCGCGCACGGCCGCAAGCATCGCGTCCGCCTCCGCGCCCTCCCTGGGCCCGGCCAGCACGATCTCGTAGCCCGGGGATTCGGTGAACAGCAGCCCCGCCGTCATCCAGGCAAACGCCGAGGGCATGGCCGCCATGCGCTCCGCGAACGCGGACGCCACGCGCGACGCCCGCCGCTCCCAGGCCGCGTCGCCGGTAAGCCGCGCCAGCCGCAGCAAGTCCATCATCGCCGCCGAGTTGCCCGAGGGTTGCGCGCCGTCGAACGCCTCCACCGGCCGCGCCGGCAGGCGGCTTGCGGCGCGGCTGGCATGGAACGCGCCGTTCGCGGCCGAGAAATCGGCATCCATGCGCCGGGCCAGCGTCACGGCCGCATCCAGCCAGCGGGCGTCGAAATCCGTCTCGTACAGCTCGATCAACCCCCAGATGAGGAAGGCGTAGTCATCGAGCATGCCGGGAATGCCGGCCTGGCCCGCCCGCCAGCGGTGCAGCAGGCGGCCGTCCGCGTCACGCAGATTCCCGAGCACGAAATCGGCCGCGCGCGCCGCGGCGTTTGCCCACGCGGGCTCATCCAGCGTCCGCGCGGCCCGCGCCAGCGCCGCGATCATCAGGCCGTTCCAGTCCGTCAGCACCTTGTCGTCGCGGAACGGGCGCGGCCGCTGCTCGCGCGCGGCCAGAAGACGCTTGCGAATGTCCGCCAGGCGCTTGCGCCCGGCTTCATCGGCCGGCGGATGGGCGAGATACAGCACATTGGCGCCGGTCTTTCGCCCGGTGGCCTCCTCGGCCACGTTGCCTTCGGTCGTGACGCCGAACACCCGCGCCGCGAAGACCGCGTCCTCCCGGCCCAGCGCCTGTTCTAGTTCCGCCATCGTCCACATGTAGAAACGGCCCTCGCCGCCCTCGGAGTCGGCGTCCAGGGCGCTGTAGAAACCGCCCCGAGCATCACGCATCTCGCGCAGCACGAAGCCGGCCACGTCCCGCGCCGTTTCGGCCATCGCCGCCTCGCCCGTGGCATGAAAGGCCTCGGCAAAGGCCATCAGCAGCAGAGCCTGGTCGGGCAGCATCTTCTCGAAATGCGGCAGCAGCCAGCGCGCGTCCGTGGCATAGCGGTGAAATCCGCCGCCGAGCTGGTCATGGATGCCGCCGGCGCGCATGGCCGCGAGCGTGCGGCGCGCCATCTCCAGCGCCTCGGCGTCATGATGCTCCGCCTGCCAGCGCAGCAGGAACAGCAGCTTGTGCGGGCTGGGGAACTTCGGCGCGTCGCCGAAACCGCCGTGAACGGCATCGAAGGATCGCGCCAGCTCATCGCGGGCCTGCCGGACCACGTTCGCCGACGGCTGCTTCGCCGCCCCCTCGGCCTCGCGGTCGGCCTCGCCGCCGGCATTGACGTCGCGCAGCGCCCCGGCCAGTTGCTCGGCCGAGCGCAGCAGCCGGGCGCGATCGCGCCGCCACAGCTCGCGCACGCGCGCCGTGAGCTCCAGCAGCCCCGGCCGCCCGAAACGGGCATGTTTGGGCAGGTAAGTGAAGGCGTAGAACGGCTTGCCCTCGGGCGTGAGCAGCACGTTCAGCGGCCAGCCGCCGGCGCCGGTCAGCATCTGCGCCGCCTGCATATAGACCGCGTCGATGTCCGGCCGCTCCTCGCGATCCACCTTGATGGCCACGAAGGTCGCGTTCAGCGCCCGGCCCACCTCCGGGTCGGAAAACGACTCCTCCTCCATCACGTGGCACCAGTGGCAGGTGGAATAGCCGATGGAGAGCAGGATGGGCTTGTCCTCGGCGCGCGCCAGCTCGAACGCCTCCTCGCCCCACGGATGCCAGTCCACCGGGTTGTGCGCGTGCTGCAACAGGTAGGGGCTGGTTTCGTGGATCAGGTGATTGGCGTGCTGATCCGGCATGGCGGCCTCCGTGGCTGTGGCGGGCGGGGCGCACAACGCCGCCGCCAGCAGAATCCATGCGCGCATCAGAGCGCGCGAATCGCGAAGCTGAGGGCCTCGCCCGGCTCGTCGTCCAGGCAGAACACCGTGTGCCAGACGCAATGCTCCAGATCGCGCTGCGGCAGCAACAGCGCATCGCCCGGCTCCAGCCAGAAGGCGTGGCCGCGCTCGACCATGCGGCCGATGAACGCGGGTTCGCGATCCACCAGCGCCTCCACCGGCTCGTGGTCGGCCTCGTTCATCAGCGCCGCCAGCGCCGCGCGGTCCCTGGTCAGCGCGCGCAGCTCGTTCCAGCGCGCATCGGGCGCGTCGGCCACGAAGGCCGCGATCTCGTCCATCAGCGCCTGCTTGTCGCAGGCGAGCCAGAAGGTGCGGCCGGTGAGCTGGGCGTAGATGACCCCATCATGGCCGCGCTCCACGTCGTGATGGAACTGCGCGCCGCCCTCCGGCGCGTTGAAATAGATGATGCGCTCGACGAAGGCCGGCTGCCCGCCCGCCAGCTCGCGGGCCAGCGCCCGCGTGGGCGCGTGCCCGGTCAGCAGCCGGCTTTCGGGAAAGACGCGCGCGGCCAGCTCGCCGGCCAGCAGCTCCCGCCCGGGGTCGGCGGCCACATCCTCGAAGCCCTCCATGCCGAAGGAGAAACGGAAACGCAGCGAGGCGTCCGCCTCGTGAAACGACAGCCAGGACGCCTTGCACCACAAGTCCTCCGCCACGCCGTCGCCCGTTTCGGCGTCGAACCAGGCCTTGCCGATGGCCTGCGCGTCGTGCTCCTCGTCCGAGGCCGCCACCAACGCGAATCGCGCCGTGCCCCCATCTTGCAATCCTCCTTGCAGACCCCCTTGTGAATCCCCTTGCAGGCGAGCCGCCACGTCCGGCGCATCGAGCAGCGCCTCCAGCGGCGCGCCCTCCAGCAACGCCTCCATCATCCGCCGCGACGCGGCCAGCATGGCCTCCGCATCGGCCAGCGGCCGGCGCAGCCAGCCCGGCAGGTGCGCGGGCCGGTCTTGCCGCCATGCGGCAATGGCCGCGGCCGTGTCGGCCTCCTCGTCCGCGCCCTGATGGCGCACATGGCCCAGCAGCCGCCCGCGCCGATGCAGGGGCGCAAAGCCCGGCGCTGTCGCCTCCGGCGGCCGCCATTCCACGCCGGCGGCGAGAGACTCAACCATGCGCGGCCTCAACCCTGCGCGGGGCCGACGGCGGCGAGCGCCCGATCCTCGTCTCCGGCAATCTCGTCGAAGGCGTGGTGGAACATGCCGGCCAACTCGCGCGCCTTGGCGTCATAGGCCTCGGCGCTGCTCCAGGCGCGCACCGGATCGAGCACGGCCGCATCCACGCCGGGACAGGCGGCCGGCATCCGCAGGCGGAACACCGGGTGCTCGCGCCATTCCACGTCATCCAGCCGGCCGGTCAGGGCCGCGTTCAGCATGGCGCGGGTGGCGGCGATGTCCATGCGCTTTCCCACGCCGGGCGGCCCGCCCGTCCAGCCGGTGTTGATGAGCCAGCAGTTGACCTCGTGACGGGCGATCTTCTCGCCCAGCATGCGCGCATAGACGCCCGGATGCATGGGCATGAACGGGGCCCCGAAGCAGGGGCTGAACACCGCTTCCGGCTCCGAGACGCCGGCCTCCGTGCCCGCCACCTTGGCCGTGTAGCCGAGCAGGAAGTAATAGCGGGCCTGCTCGGGGCTCAGGCGCGCGATGGGAGGCAGCACGCCGAAGGCGTCCGCCGTGAGCATGACGATGTTGCGCGGGTGGCCGGCGACGCCGGGATAGATGGCGTTCGGCAGATGGGGAATGGGGTAGGCCGCGCGGGTGTTCTCGGTCAGCGAATCGTCGTCCAGGTTCACCCGCCGCGTATCGAGGTCGAAACGCACGTTTTCGAGGATGGTGCCGAAGGTGCGCGTCATCTCGTGGATCTGCGGCTCCTTCTCGGCCGAGAGGCGAATCACCTTGGCGTAGCAGCCGCCCTCGATGTTGAACACGCCGTTCTCGCTCCAGCCGTGCTCGTCATCGCCGATGAGCCTGCGCCCGGGGTCGGTGGACAGCGTCGTCTTGCCGGTGCCGGACAGTCCGAAGAACACCGCCACGTCGTCATCCTCGCCCATGTTGGCCGCCGCATGCATCGAAAGCACGCCGCGTTGCGGCAGCAGGTAGTTCATCATCGTGAAGATGGTCTTCTTGATTTCGCCGGCATAGGCCGTGCCGCCGATCAGCGCCAGCCGCCGCCCCAGGTGCAGGATGACGAAGGCCTCGGAGTTCGTGTGGTGGCGCGAGGGCAGGGCGTGGAAATGCGGCACGTGCACGACCGTCAGTTCGGGCTCGTCCACGCCAATGCGTCGCCCGAGATCCACCGGCCGGATGAGCATCGTGCGCGCGAACAACGCATGCCACGCATCCTGCGTGATCACGCGCACCGGCGCCTCGTAGGCCGGATCGGCGCCGGCATATCCGTCCTGCACGAAGACCTGGCGCGTCTCCAGGTAGTCGAACACGTTGCGGCACAGGGCGTTGAAGCAGTCCTCGGGGAAGCGCTGGTTGATCTCGCCCCACCAGACCTGGCCGCGGCTGGAGGGCTCGTCCACGATGAACTTGTCCTTCGCCGCGCGGCCGGTGTAGTAGCCGGTGCGCACCACCAGCGGCCCGCGATGCGCCAGATGCCCCTCGCGGCGGCGGATCGCCCGCTCGTAGAGCGCCGGCGTCGGCGTGTTCCAGTAGATGCGCTCCAGGTTGACGATGCCCAGCCGGGCCAGGCTGTCGCGGATGCCCTCGTCCGTCATCTCCGGCCTCCTTTCCCGCCCGGCGCGGGGCGAATCACGCCCCGGCCGCGGGGAGCCGCTTCTGTTTCAGCGCCTCGAACACGTCCTCGGCATGGAACGACGAGCGCACCAGAGGCCCGGAGGCGACCATGCCGAAGCCCTTCTTTTCGGCCAGATACTTCAGCTCCTCGAACTCCTCCGGCGTCCAGTACTTCATCACCGGGTGGTGGCGCTCGCTCGGCCGCAGGTACTGGCCGATGGTCAGGATGTCCACGCCGGCCTCGCGCAGGTCATCCATCACCTGCAAGATCTCGTCGCGTTCCTCGCCCAAGCCCACCATGATGCCGGATTTCGTCACCACGCGGTTATCCAGCTCCTTGGCCCGCTGCAAGAGGCGCAGGCTCGTGAAATAGCGCGCGCCGGGACGTACCGAGCGGTAGAGCCGGGGCACGGTTTCCAGATTGTGGTTGAAGATGTCCGGCCCGGCTTCGATGACTGTGTCCAGGCATGCGGCCGGCTTGCGCTGGAAGTCCGGCGTCAGCACCTCGATGGTCACCTCCGGCTGGCGGGCGCGCAGCTCGCGGATGACGGCCGCGTAGTGACCGGCGCCGCCGTCCGGCAAGTCGTCGCGATCCACGCTGGTGATGACCACGTGCTTCAGGCCGATCTCGGCCACCGCGCGCGCCAGGTGCGCCGGCTCCTCCGCGTCCACCGGGTCGGGGCGGCCGGTCTCGACGTCGCAGAAGGCGCAGGTGCGCGTGCAGATGCGGCCCAGGATCATGAACGTGGCCGAGCCATGCTTCCAGCAGCCGCCGATGTTCGGGCAGCTCGCCTCCTCGCAAACCGTGTTCAGCCTCAGCTCGCGCATCAGCCGAACCAGCCGCCGGTATTCCGGCGACAGCGGCGCGCGCACCTTCAGCCACCCGGGCTTGCCGGCCATCGGCTCGCCCTCGGGCTGGATGGGAATCACTCGGCTCATGCGCGAAGCCTACTCCGCAACCGTTCCTCGCGCACCTTGTGATGCCGCCGCGGCGGCGACAGCATGGCGGCATGAACATCGTGTCGTGGAACGTCAACTCGCTGAACGTGCGCCTGCCGCACGTGCTGCGCTACCTGGAGGCGAAGAAGCCGGACGTGCTGGCGCTCCAGGAAACCAAGCTGCCGGACGAAAAATTCCCGCGCCAGGCCATCGAGGAGGCCGGCTATCACGTCTGCTTCTCGGGCCAGAAGACCTACAACGGCGTGGCCATCCTCTCCCGCGCCAAGCCGGAAGACGTGCTGGCCGGCCTGCCCGGTTTCGACGACGAGCAGAAACGCCTGGTCGCGGCCACCGTGGACGGCGTGCGCATCGTCAACGCCTACGTGCCCAACGGGCAGGAGGTCGGCTCGGAGAAATATCGATACAAGTTTCGCTGGCTGGACGCCTTTGAACGCTTCCTGGCCGGGGAACTCGGCCGGCACGAGCGGCTGGTGGCGGTGGGCGATTTCAACATCGCCCCGACGGATGCGGACGTGCACGATCCCAAACGCTGGCGCGGCAAGATCATGTGCTCGGAGGCCGAGCGCGAGCGATTCGCGCGGCTCCTGGCGCTCGGGCTGACGGACGCGGTGCGCGCCGTGCATCCCGACGCGCCCATGTTCACCTGGTGGGACTATCGGCTGAACGCCTGGGCGCGCGGCTGGGGCCTGCGCATTGACCACATCCTGGCCTCGCCGGCCATGCAACCCGCCGATGCGGGCGTGGACGCCGACGAGCGCGCGGCCGAACGGCCGAGCGACCATGCGCCCGTGTGGGCCAGTTTCAAGTGAGGCAGGCGTGAAGCAGCACCAGTCGGAAATCATCATCCGCCCCGCCGGACGCGGCATGACGGACATCACGCACGAGGCGCAGGCGCGCGTGCGGGAGAGCGGCGTGGAAACGGGCATGGCCCACCTCTTCGTGCGCCACACCAGCTGCTCGCTGCTGATCCAGGAAAACGCCGACCCGGACGTGCGGGGCGATCTGGAGCGGTTCCTGTCCCGCCTGGCGCCGGACGGCGACCCCATCTTCCGCCACGTGGCCGAAGGCCCGGACGACATGCCGGCCCACGTGCGCGCGGCGCTCACCGCCGTCTCGCTGTCCGTCCCCGTCTGCCACGGGCGGCTGGCGCTCGGAACCTGGCAGGGCATCTACCTCTACGAGCATCGGCTCCATCCCTCGCGGCGCACCATCCTCGTGCACGTGACCGGTTGTTGACGCGCGTCACATTTCCCGCTTCCCGGCGGCGTCATGATTCGCCCATCAGCAAGGAGGTGACGCCATGTATCCGACCTACCAGACCCCGATTGGCTCGCGCATGAAGATTCCGTTCAGCGGCTGGCTGTTCATGGG
>JALVTX010000119.1 GCA_027035825.1 Mariprofundaceae bacterium | reverse complement strand
CGGCCACCGAGGCGGCCGAGGCGGAAATGGTGACCGTGGCCGTGCGCCGGGTGAACATCACCGATCCGGGCAAGGAGAGCCTGCTCGATTATCTCGACCCGAAGAAATACGTGATCCTGCCCAACACCGCCGGCTGCTTCACGGCTGAGGACGCGGTGCGCACGCTGCGGCTGGCGCGCGAGGCGGGCGGCTGGGATCTGGTGAAGCTCGAGGTGCTGGGCGATACGGAAACCCTGTACCCGAATGTCGTCGAGACGCTGAAGGCGGCGGACATGCTGGTGGCCGACGGTTTCCAGGTGATGGCCTACACCAACGACGATCCTATCGTGGCGCGGCAACTGGAGGAGGCGGGCTGCGTGGCGGTGATGCCGCTGGGCAATCCCATCGGCTCCGGCCGGGGGCTGGCCAACCCGTTCAACATCCGCGTCATCAAGCAGCGCGCCAAGGTGCCCATCATCGTGGACGCGGGCATCGGCACGGCCTCGGATGCGGCCCGGGCGATGGAGCTTGGCGCCGATGCGGTGCTCATCAACACCGCCATTGCCGAGGCGCGCGACCCGTGCCTGATGGCGCAGGCGATGCGCGACGCGGTGCGCGCGGGCCGGATGGCATATCTGGCCGGGCGCATGCCCAAGCGGGCCTTCGCCAGCGCCTCCAGCCCGACCGAGGGTTACATCTGGGACTAATAAACAGACACGGATGAACGCGGATACAGGCGGGGATTGGCATGATTGAACCGCAAACATCCGTGTTCATCCGCGTCTGACAAAGGTTTGTGTGATGACTGAACTGAAAAATGACCTGTTTTTGCGCGCCTGCCTGCGGCAGCCGGTGGAGCGCACGCCGGTGTGGATGATGCGTCAGGCGGGGCGCTACCTGCCCCAATATCGCGCCACTCGGCAGCGCGCCGGCGGTTTTTTGGATCTGTGCAAGACGCCGGAACTGGCCTGCGAGGTGACCGTGCAGCCGGTGGAGCTGGTGGGCGTG
Organism: Mariprofundaceae bacterium; assembly: GCA_027035825.1. Taxonomy (GTDB): domain Bacteria; phylum Pseudomonadota; class Zetaproteobacteria; order Mariprofundales; family Mariprofundaceae; genus JALVTX01. The sequence goes on along the minus strand of JALVTX010000119.1, from coordinate 985 downwards.
GACGCGGCCATCCTGTTCTCGGACATCCTCGTGGTGCCGGAGGCGATGGGCATGGAACTGACCTTCGGCGCCGGCGAAGGCCCCCGGTTCCCGCAGCCCGTTCGCTCCCGCGCCGATGTCGAGCGCCTGCCGGTGCCGGATCCCGAGGAGAAGCTCGGCTACGTGATGGAGGCGGTGCGCCTGATCCGGCGCGAGCTGGCCGGTCGCGTGCCGCTGATCGGATTTTCCGGCAGTCCCTGGACGCTGGCGACCTACATGGTCGAGGGAGGCGGCTCGAAGAACTACGCCAAGGTCAAGGGCATGATGTTCAACGAGCCCGAAACCATGCACCTGCTGCTGGGCAAGCTGGCCGACGCGGTGGCCGCCTACCTGAACGCGCAGATCGCCAACGGCGTGCAGGCGGTGCAGATCTTCGACACCTGGGGCGGCATCCTGACCACCCGGGACTACCGCGAGTTCTCGCTGGCCTACATGCGGCGCATCATCGAGCAGCTGACGCGCGAGCACGAGGGGCGGCGCGTGCCGGTGATCCTTTATACCAAGGGCGGCATGGGCTGGCTGGAGGCCATCGCCGATGCCGGCCCCGACGTGGTGGGGCTGGACTGGACGATCGACATTGACGTGGCGCGCGCCCGCATCGGCGACCGCGTCGCCCTGCAAGGCAACATGGATCCGACCATGCTCTATGCGAAGCCCGAACGCATCCGCGCCGAGGTGAAGGACATCCTGGTGCGCTTCGGCCGCGGCTCGGGCCACGTGTTCAACCTCGGCCACGGCATCACGCCGGACGTGCCGGTGGAGCATGCGAAGGCGTTTGTTCAGGCGGTCAAGGAGGAGTCCCCCGCCTGGCACTGATGAGGGCGCCGGCCGGCGCGGTCAGCCCGCGTCGGGGACGGCGACCGGCTCGCGCATGGGGCTGAAATGGCGCATGCCGTTGCGCAGTTCCAGCCAGATGACCTTCATCGAGAACAGGATGGGCACCACC
>JALVTX010000118.1 GCA_027035825.1 Mariprofundaceae bacterium | reverse complement strand
GGAAGCGTGAGCCGATGGTGCTGGTCACGAGCCGTCCGGTGCGCGGTCGCAGGCAGGGCGAACGGATGATTCAGGCCTATATGGATCGCTGGGCCTGCGAGGAGGCCTATCGTTTCACCAAGCAGGGATTTCAGGCCGAGCGCGTGCAGGCCCGGCGTTTTGCCACGCTGCAGAATCTGGTGGCCCTGGCCAGCCTTGCATGGGGATTTCTGGCTGCGTTTGAGGAGGATGCGGAGCATCTGGCCATCCGGGCCAGGCGACTGAAGCCACGGAAAAGACCGGGCTTTCCCTTCTATACGCTGATCAGAGGCTGGCAGCGCCTGTTCGCCGCCGCACGCGAGGTCTTTTACCCATGGCTGCGAGCCAAACGCCCCGAAGCGACCCCGCAGCTGCCTCTATTCCCACCCAATCCCGGGGCATTGCTGGCATGACCAGAAAAAATGGGGAGACGCCAGCGCGCGGGCGGCTTGTGCACAACGCGCATCGGCATAGATTTGGCCGGTTTCGTCAAGGAGGCGTCATGACCACGAAGGCCGGGCCGGATGATCGCTGGATTCGCGTGCGCGGCGCGCGCGTGCACAACCTGAAGAACATCTCGCTGGACATTCCCCGCGACCGGCTGGTGGTGATTACCGGCGTGTCCGGTTCCGGCAAGTCGAGCCTGGCCTTCGACACGCTGTATGCGGAAGGGCAGCGGCGCTACGTGGAGTCCCTCTCGGCCTACGCGCGCCAGTTCCTCGGCATGATGGAGCGGCCGGACGTGGACGCCATCGAGGGGCTGTCGCCGGCCATCTCCATCGAGCAGAAGACGACCAGCCGCAACCCGCGCTCGACGGTGGGCACGATCACCGAGACCTACGACTACCTGCGGCTGTTGTTCGCGCGCATCGGCCAGCCCTTCTGCCACGGCTGCGGCAAGCCCATCGCCTCGCAGAGCGCCAGCCAGATCATCGATGCGCTGGCCGCGCTGCCCGAGGGAACGCGGGTGCAGCTTCTGGCGCCGATCGCGCGCGGGCGCAAGGGCGAGTTCCGGCGCGAGCTGGAGAAGGCCGGGCAGGACGGCTTCGTGCGCGTGCGCGTGGATGGGGAAATCTGGCCCATCGAGGACGTGCCGCCGCTGGAGAAGAACCGCAAGCACGACATCGAGCTGGTGGTGGATCGGTTGGTGATTCGCGACGGCATCCGCCAGCGGCTGGCCGATTCGGTGGAGACGAGTCTGCGTTATGGCGATGGCATGCTGCTGGCGCTGATTGGGGACGAGACGCGCACCTTCTCGGAGCGCTTCGCCTGCCCGGATTGCGGCATTTCCTACCCGGAGATCGAGCCGCGCCTGTTCTCGTTCAACTCGCCGGCCGGCGCCTGCCCGTCCTGCGACGGCATCGGCTCCCGACACATCTTCGACCCGGAGCTGGTGGTTCCCGATCCCCGCAAGTCGCTGAAGCAAGGCGCCATCGCGCCGTGGTCGGCGCGTGAGATGCCGTTCTTCCAGCAGACGATGGAGGCGGTCTGCCGGCATCTGGGGCTGGACGCGAACACGCCGTTCGGCGAGCTGCCGGAGCGGGCGCGCGCGTTCCTGCTCCATGGCTCGAAGGGGGAGAAGGTCGCTTTCCGCTTTTACGACCGGGGCCGCGCGCGCGAGGTGCTGCGGCCCTTCGAGGGGGTCATCCCGGCGCTGGAGCGCCGCTATCGCGAAAGCACGTCCGACGAGGTGCGCGAGGCGCTGGCGCAGTACATCAACGAGGTGCCGTGCCCCGAATGCGAGGGCTCGCGGCTGAACCTGGCGGCGCGGCACGTGCGCGTGGGCGGCCGCACGCTGCCGGAGGTGGTGCGGATGCCGCTTGGGCAGGCGCGGGAATGGGTGCGCTCGCTCAAGCTGGGGCCGCAGGATGCGGCCATCGCCGGCCGCGTGCTGGAGGAGATCGACGCCCGGCTGGGCTTCATGATCGAGGTGGGGCTGGACTACCTGAGCCTGCACCGCACGGCGGGCACGCTCT
>JALVTX010000117.1 GCA_027035825.1 Mariprofundaceae bacterium | reverse complement strand
CTGACCGCGATGTTCATCGGCATCGCCATCTGGGTGGGCGGACTCGCCGTGGCGATGAACCATGAAATGAATTTCGTCCAGTTCCTCATCGAGGTGCGTCGCGGCACCACGCTGGACGAGGTGCTGATGATGACGCTGAAGGGCGCCGGTTACCCCCTGCTGTGCTGCGGCATGCTGCTGTTCCAGAGTTGCCGCGTGGGGCGCAACCCGAACCAGATTCCCGTGCGCGCCACCTACGGCGTGCTGGGCTCGCTGATGCTGATGATGATCCTGGACGTGGTCTTCGTGGTGGCGGGGAGCCTGCCGTGATTCGCATGTGCTGGCGCGAGATGGAGCTGGCCGGCGCCGTGTTGCCCGCCGGTTGCGTGGACGAGGGCGAGCGCGTGCGGCTGGTGATGCCGCGCCGGAGCCAGTATGCGTGGCTGGAGCAGATGTTTCCGGCCGGCGAGGCGCTGGCGCCGGAGCGCTGGTGCTTGTGGCTGGAGGCGGACTCGGCCAGTTTTCAGGCTGGAAGCGAGGAGTTCCGCCGGCGCGTGGGGAGCATCCTGCATCATCGGGGGGTGATTGCGAACTTGAGCCTGAGGGAGAACCTGCTGCTGCCTTTCCTGTACGACGGCGATGCCGGGCGGCTGGAGGAGGCCGAGGCGCGGCTGGACGGGGTGGCCGATTTCCTGGGCATCGGCTCGCGGCTGCATGAGCAGGCCGGCGAGCGTTCGGCCTACACGCACGGCATCATCAGCCTGGGCCGGTGCCTGCTGCAGCGGCCGCGCATCGTGGTGGCGCAGGACGTGCATTGCGGCATGCCGCCGCACCGTTTGCAGCGTTTCCAGGCGCTGTTTGCGCAGGCGATGGACGAACTGGGGTCGGGCCTTCTGTATCTCTCGACCTCCGAGCACGACGGGACGGGACTGGCATTTGCGTCCTCGCTCGCGGCGCGGGAGACGGATGCGGCGCTGGAGGCCATGGCATGAGCGCCGGCGGCTACGTGGCCGGCATGCGCCGCAAGGTGGGCTGGTTCGTCATTCTCGGCATCGGCGCCGTGCTGCTGTTGCTGCTGGCCATCACGGTGCGCACCGACGTGTTCGCAAAGAAATTCGACCTGTTCGTGTCGCCGCCGTCGGCGACGGCGTTCGCGGTCGGGCAGGAGGTGCGTTTCCAGGGCTTCGCCATCGGACGCGTGCACGACATCGAGTTGCAGCCGCACGGCGGCGTGCGCATCACGCTCAGGCTGCTGGAGCGCTACCACGGCATGATTCATCAGGGCGCGGTGGTGCGGCTGGTCAAGGAAGGCTTCATCGGCCATGAAACGGTGGAAATCACGTCCGGCAAGCCCGAGGCGCCGGTGCTGCCGGCCGGAACGGAAGTGCCATACCAGACGGAGGCGACGCTGGATCAGCTGCTGCTCGATCTCAAGCCTGCCGTGACCAATGCCGACACGCTGTTGCGCGAGCTCGTGAAGCTGGCCAAGTGGCTTAATGACCCCAATGGCGACGTGCGGCAGGCCACGGCGAACCTGCGCCGGGCCACGGCGGGCGTGAAGAAGGGCGCGGTGCAGAAGGCGATGACGGCGCTGGCGGGCGCGGCAGGCGAGATGCAGAAGCTGGCGGGGCAGCTGAACCGGCACCAGGCGGCGCGTCACCTGGCCGATTCGCTGCGGCAGACAGCCACGATCCTGAAGGACATCGAGCCGCTGACGCACCGCCTGGGCGAGGAAGGGCCGGAAACGCTGGAGCAGGTGAACCGGCTGCTCGCGCGGCTGGACAAGCTCACGGTGTCGCTCAATCACATCGCCGCCGACATGGAGGAGATGACGCCCGAGCTGCCGGGGCTGGCGCGCGAATCCAGGGACACCATCGCCGAAATCCAAAAGCTGATCCAGGCCCTGCGCGGCTCCTGGCTGTTTGGCGGGGCGCCGCCGCCGGAGGCGTCCGGGAACGAGGTGGCGCCACCGCCGGTGGATTCGCGCCCATGATTTGGCCAACGCTCCGCTGGTTGCCGCGGCTGGCCCTGCCCGGTCTGGTTCTGGCGCTGCTGGCCGCGGGTTGCGGCGCGCGGCATGCGCCCGAGGAATCCGTGGAGAACCCCTATGCGCGCCAGGCCCAAGCCTTGACCCAGGCCGGCATTGCCGCGATGCAGCGCGAGCGCTGGGATTATGCCGCCAATGTGTTTGCGCGCGCGCTGAAGGCGGCGCAGCTGACCGCCGACGTGCGGCTGGCTGCCCATGAGTGGTACAACCTGGGGACGGCGCATGCGGCGATGGGCAAGAACGATGAGGCGGCGGCCGATTTCCGCCGGGCCGAGGAGCTGGCGCGCGAGGCCGGCGATGCGGCGCACGTGATGCGCGCGCGTCTGGCGCGGGCCTTGCTGCCCGGCGGTGACGATGCCTGGCGGCCGGGCTCGCTGCCCGCGAATTTCCCGGCGGATGTGCACTTGGCGGCCGGACGCCTGGCCGAGCGGCGCGGCGATGCGAAGACGGCGGCCGAGGAATACGGGCGCGCGCTCAAGCGCGCGGACAAGTCCCGGATTGGCTTGCTCTACCAGGGCGAGGCGCGGCTGGGCCTGGCGCGGCTGGCGCGCGCCGTCGGCGACGCCGGGCAGGCGGCGCGCCATGCCGAGGCGGCCATCACGCTGTTCCGGCAGGTGGGAGCGCCGCGCCTGATCGCCCATGCCCTGCTGCTGGATGCGCGCGTCACCGTTGATCCGGCGCGGGCGCGGCATCAGGCCCGGCAGGCGTGGCTCATCTACCAAGCGCTGGAGGATGGGCGGGGCCAGCGCGATGCGTTGCAATTGCTGGCAACGCGCGCCGCGCAGGCCGGCGATGAAGCATCGGCCGCGCGCTGGCGCGCGCGGCTGGAGAAGCTGGGGCGCGAGGCGCGCGAAAGCGCGGGGAAGGAGCCCGCGCATGCGGCAGGCGCACCCGATGGCGCGGAGGAGACCAAGCCAATGCGCGAGGCGCCGGGGCATGAGGAGTCCCCGGGCGAGGAGCCGGAGGGCGCCGAGCCGTGAGGCCAGAGCTTGATTCCGATGCTGGCCGCAGCAGTCTTGCCTGCACCCTGAACAGCGGCTGCGATTGCGTGCAGGTGCTGGTTTCGGCGGTGGAGGTGATGAGCCGCCGGGCGGGCCTGAGCGAGCGGGATGTCAATCGCGTGATGCTGGCCGTGGACGAACTGTTCGCCAACATCGGGCGCCATGGCTATCGGGGCCATGAAGGGCAGGTCGAGATGGTTGCGGTCTGTGATGACACGGAGCTGCGTTTCGAGCTGCGCGACCATGCGCCGCCCATCGAGGGCCTGGACGCGCTGCGTGTCCACGAGGCGGACGGGAACGGCGCCTTGCGCGGCGGCGGGCTGGGGTTGCGCCTGATTGACGCCATCATGGACGAGGTGCGGCACGAGCGGCTGGCGGACGGCAACCGCTGGGTGCTCATCAAGCGCCTGAAGAAATAATTCACGGGGCGGAATGCGCCCGCGAGGAGCCATGCATGAAGCTTGAGATCGAGGAGAGCCGGAACGACGGGCGCGCCACGCTGCGCCTGTCCGGCGTGATGAACATCCACACGGCGATGGCCTTGCGCAAGCGGCTCAAGGCGCTGCTGGACGATGGGCGGCCGGATGATGCGTTGCGGGAGGTTCGCGTGGACATGCGCGGGGTGGACTTCATCGACTCCGCCGGCATCGCGGTGCTGGTGGAGGGCCTGCAGTGGAGCCGCAAGGAGAAGGGGCGGCGGTTCGTGCTGGCGGGGCTGTCCGAGAACGTGCGCGACATCTTCGAGCTGGCCAAGCTGGACACGGTATTCGACATCGAGGAAGCCGCGGCCGCATGAGTTTTCCCGATCTGCGCGCCTTCCTGGCCGAGCTGGAACGGCGCGGCTGGCTCGCGCGCATCGAGCGGGAGATTGATCCACGTCTGGAAGTGACCGCCGTGGCCGATGCCGTGCTGCGCGCGGGCGGCCCGGCGCTGCTGTTCGAGCATGCCAGGGGCAGCCGGCTGCCGCTGTTGGCCAACCTGTTCGGCGCGCCGGAACGCATCGCGCTGGCGCTGGGGTGCGAGTCCGTGGCCGAGCTGCGCGAGGTGGGCGAGCTGCTGGCGCACCTGAAGGAGCCAGAGCCGCCCAAGGGGCTGCGCGACGCCGTGCGCCAGTGGCCCGTGCTCAAGCAGGTGCTGCATATGGGGCCGAAGGTGGTCAGGAAGGCGGCCTGGAAGCGGCGGACCTGGGCGGGCGAGGGCGTGGATCTTGGCATGCTGCCGGTGCAGACCTGCTGGCCGGAGGATGCGGGGCCGCTGATCACCTGGGGGCTGGTGGTCACCAGGGGGCCGAGCAAGGAGCGGCACAATCTGGGCATCTATCGCCAGCAGGTCATCGGCAGGAACAAGCTCATCATGCGCTGGCTCAAGCATCGCGGCGGGGCGCAGGATCATCGCGAGGCGAAGGCCGCGGGCGAGGCGCGCTTTCCGTGCGCGGTGGTCATCGGCGCCGATCCGGCCACCATCCTGGCCGCGGTCACGCCGGTGCCCGACACCCTGTCCGAATACCAGTTCGCGGGCCTGTTGCGCGGCGCCCGCACCGAGCTTGCGCCCTGCGAGGACGTGCCGCTGATGGCGCCGGCCAGCGCCGAGATCGTGCTCGAGGGGCACGTGTCGCTGGACGAATACGCGGACGAGGGGCCGTTCGGCGACCATACCGGTTATTACAACGAGGTGGAGCGTTTCCCGGTGTTCACGGTGGAGCGCATGAGCATGCGCGAGGATGCCATCTACCATTCCACGCACACCGGCAAGCCGCCCGACGAGCCGGCGGTGCTGGGCGTGGCGCTGAACGAGGTGTTCGTGCCCATCCTGCGCAAGCAGTTCCCGGAGATCGTGGACTTCTGGCTGCCGATGGAGGGCTGTTCCTACCGGGTGGCCGTGGTCTCCATCCGGAAGGCCTACCCGGGCCATGCCAAGCGGGTGATTTTCGGCATCTGGTCGTACTTGCGGCAGTTCATGTACACCAAGTTCATCATCGTCGTGGACGAGGACGTGGATTGCCGCTCCTGGCCCGAGGTGGTGTGGGCCATCTCCACGCGCTGCGACCCGGCGCGCGACTTCACGCTGGTGGAGCGCACGCCGATCGACTACTTGGACTTCGCCTCGCCGGTGGCGGGGCTGGGCTCGAAGGTGGGGGTGGATGCGACCAACAAGTGGCCGGGCGAGACCGACCGCGAATGGGGGCGGCCCATCGTGATGCCCAAGGATGTAGTGGATGGCGTGGCGGATGTGCTGGCGTCTCTGGGCATGGGAGAAAATGGTTCCGGCTGAGGTTTTTTGCTAGACTGGCCTGCAAGCAGGAGGGAAGGGGGCTGAATGCGGCTGATTCGATTGCTCATCGGCGTGTTCCTGTTCGTGCTCATTGGCGCGGGCGTCACCTTCTATTTCATGTCCTCTCCCCAGTATGCCGGCGGCGAGAAGGCGCTGGCCAAGGGCATGAAGGCCTGGCAGGCGCATGAGTACGACGAGGCCAGCCGCTGGTTCTCCGAGGCCGCCAAGGAAGGCAATGCCCAGGCCCAGTTGATGCTGGCCAGGATGTACCTGCAGGGCCAGGGCGTGGAACGCAGCATTCCGCAGGCGGCGCGCTGGTTCCGGCAGGCGGCGGGTCAGGGGCTGGCGGAAGCGCAATACCAGCTGGGATTTCTTTATGAGAATGGGCGCGGCGTGGCGCGTGACCCGGTGCAGGCGGCGCGCTGGTATCGCAAGGCGGCCGAGCAGGGCATGGCCCGGGCGCAGCTGCGGCTGGCCATCCTGTACCGGGAGGGCATTGGCGTGGCGCGCAGCGACATGGAAGCCGTGCGCTGGGCCGTGCAGGCGGTCAGGCAGGGCAATGTTGATGCGCGCAGCTTCCTGGCGAACCTGCTGCAACGGTTTCGCTCGCGCGCGAACGCGGGCGATGCCGAGGCCCAGTATGTGCTGGGCGCCATGTACCGGCAGGGCGTGGGTGCCGTGCGCGACGATGCGAAGGCTGCGCATTGGTTTGCGAAGGCGGCCAGGGCCGGGCATCGGGATGCCCAGTACGAGCTGGCCTACCAGTTTGTGAACGGCATCGGCGTGGCGCGGGATGATGAGGAAGGCGCGCGCTGGTTTCTGGCGGCGGCCAGGGCGGGCGATGTGCGGGCGCAGGCCGCCATTGGCGCCTTGTACGCGATGGGCCGCGGCGTGGCGCGGGATGCAAGGCAGGCGCTGGCCTGGACGAAGAAGGCGGTGGATGCGGGCGATACGCGAGCCCGATTCAACCTGGCCTTGCTGTATGCCGCGGGCGCGGGCGTGGCGCGGGATGAGCAGCGGGCGTTTGCGATGATGAAGGAGGCCGCCGAGGCGGGGCTGGCGCCGGCCATGAACAATCTGGGCGTGTACTACGGCCGGGGGTTCGGCGCCAAGCGGGACGTCACGCGCATGATGCGGTGGCTGAAACGGGCGGCTGAGCTCGGCGATTCCAAGGCCGAGTTCAACCTGGGCATGCTCTACATTCGCGGCGTGAGCATCGAGATGGACGGCGAGGCCGGCCGGCAATGGATGCACCGGGCCGAGCGGCATGGCAATGCGAAGGCGCTGATGTTCCTCGGCATGATGTACGACATCGGCCAGGGCGTTGGCGAGAACCCGCGCGAGGCCGCGAAGTGGTACGAGCGGGCCGCCAAACGCGGCAACGTGGATGCGATGTACAATCTCGGCATCCTTTATTCCGGCGGGCACGGCGTGCGGCGGGATCTGGGGCGTGCGGCGGGATGGTTCCGGCGCGCGGCCGATGCCGGCGATGCGCCGGCCATGGTTCACCTGGGCGCCATGCACCAGGAGGGCAAGGGCGTGCCGTTCGACATGGCCAAGGCCGCGTTCTGGTATCGCAAGGCGGCGGAGTTGGGCGATCCCTGGGGTCAGTTCGATCTCGGCAACCTCTACCGCCGTGGCGAGGGCGTGAAGCAGGACGATGCGGCCGCCTTTGCCTGGTATCGCAAGGCGGCAAATCAGGGGTTCGCCCCTGCCGAGAACGCGCTGGGCTACATGTATGCCACGGGCCGGGGCACGAAGAAGGATGAGAAGGCCGCGAGGCAATGGTTCGCTCGCGCGGCCAGGCACGGGCTGGACATGGCCAGCGAGAACCTGAACAAGCTGAAGCGTGGCGGCGGCGGTTTCGGCATGCCCAGCCTTGCCGTTCCCCAAGGCACGCGCACCGGGATTTTGGCGCATTCCGGCCCGGATGACGCCCTGTTCGACGCCTACGACAAGCCCCTGTTCTGAACGTCTGCTCATTCCCTTTGATCGGGCGTGACTTCGCGCGGCCGCGACGGTAGCCTCGCGGCGTTTCAGGTGCCTCGCGGCGGTTCTCGCCAAGGGGTGAAACGGGAAGTCCGGTGGGATTCCGACGTTTGGAATCGAATCCGGCGCTGCCCCCGCAACTGTGAGCCTGACAAGTCCATGCAAACGCCACTGGGGAAACCGGGAAGGCAGGCATGGAGGCGGATGACGGCAAGCCAGGAGACCGGCCTGAAACGAGTACGGGCATGTGCCTCGGGGCGAGGCAGGGCCGGTTCCGGAACATCCTGATCCGCTTCTGGTCTGTTCCGACCAGTCTCTCTTCGCTTCGGCGCATACCCATGGAGCCTGTTCACGCCTGTTTGGATGGCGGCGACTTCGGCCATGATTTCGATCTCGCAAGGCAGCGCGCGCGTGGCGTGCCCGCTGCGGCACGCGAGCAAGCGATAACGCCGCGAGGCGGAATCATGGCCAAGTCCCTCCGGGCTGCGCCCGAAATGTTCCCGAATGGCGCCCACTCGGCGTTGCTCGGCTTGCGCATGGAACCACCATGCGCCGCACCTCGCGCCTTGATTGGTCGCATTTCGGGCGGCAGCGACACCGTTCAAACAGGCGTGAACAGGCTCCGATAACAAAACGCACGGTGGGTGCGAAGGAGCGAACATGAAAACCACATTGCTGAAACGAACAACTTTGGCCTTGGCGGCGTTGACCGCTGGCATCGCGCATGCGCAGGCGGCCGAGCTTTCGCCCGTGGTGGTGACGGCCAGCCGCATCGCGCAGTCGCCCGAGCAGGTGAGCGCCGATGTCACGGTGCTCGACCGCGAGGCCATCGAAAAGTCGCAAAAAACCACGGTGGCCGATCTGTTGCGCGGCTTGCCCGGCGTGGACGTTGCGTCCAGCGGCGGGCCGGGCAAGGCGACCTCCGTGTTCTTGCGCGGGGCCAATGCGGGGCAGACGCTGGTGCTGGTTGACGGCGTGCGCGTGGGCTCGGCTACGTTGGGGCAATTCGACTGGGGACAGCTCTCCACCTCGGGTATCGAGCGCATCGAGATCGTGCGAGGGCCGCAATCCTCGCTGTATGGCGCCGATGCGATGGGCGGCGTGATCCAGATTTTCACGCGCAAGGGCGACGGCGCGCCCACGGCCCGGGCGCGCGTCGAGGCCGGCGGCTATGGCACGGCGGCTGGCGGCGCCAGCGTGAGCGGGTCGGGCGCGAATGGGGCGCGCTATGCATTGAGCGTGGACGCCTACCGGACGCGCGGCGTTTCGGCGGCGGCTGGCGGCAGCGAGCCCGATCCATATCGTCGGTTGACGGTCTCAGCCAGCGCGGGCATGCCCGTGGGCGATGGCGAGCTGGATGTGAGCG
>JALVTX010000116.1 GCA_027035825.1 Mariprofundaceae bacterium | reverse complement strand
CGAAGGCCCGCGTGAAATCGCGGCGGATGAGCGTGCGCACCTGCTGCGCCTTCTTGTAGTAGGCGTCGTAATAGCCGGAGGAGAGCGCGAACGTGCCGGTGAGGATGCGGCGCTTGACCTCGGCGCCAAAGCCCTCGTCGCGGCTGCGCGTGTACATGTCCAGCAAGTCCTCGGGGGATTCGCAGCGGCGGCCGAAGCGCACGCCGTCGTAGCGGGCGAGGTTGGCGCTGGCCTCCGATGGCGCAATCACGTAGTAGGCCGCCACCGCGTATTGGGTGTGCGGCAGCGAGATGTCCACGATTTCCGCGCCCAGTTCGCGGCAGGTCTCGATGGCCGCGTCCACGGCGGCGCGCACGTCCGCATCCATGCCTTCCACGAAATACTCGCGCGGGCGGCCGATGCGCAGGCCGCGCATGTCCGTCCGCTCCGCGCTGGCCAGCCAGTCCACGGCCGGGGCGTCGGCCACGCTGGTGGCGTCGCCGGCGTCGTGGCCGCAGATGGCCTCGGCGATCATCGCCGCGTCCCTCACCGTGCGCGTCATCGGCCCGGCCTGGTCCAGCGAGGAGGCGAAGGCGATGATGCCGCGCCGCGAGACGCGGCCATAGGTGGGCTTCAGGCCCGTGATGCCGGTCAGCGCCGCCGGCTGGCGGATGGAGCCGCCGGTGTCGGTGCCGAGCGCGGCCGGCGCCAGCCCCGCGGCCACCGCCGCGGCCGAGCCGCCCGAGGAGCCGCCGGGGATGCGCGTCGTGTCCCACGGGTTGCGGCAGGGGCCGAAGGCGCTGGTCTCGGTGGAGGAGCCCATCGCGAACTCGTCCATGTTCGTCTTGCCGAGCAGCACCGCGCCGGCCTCCTTCAGCCGCGTGATGACGTGGGCGTCGTAGGGGGCGTGGAAGCCGGCCAGGATGCGCGAGCAGCAGGTGGTGGGGCCGTCCTGGGTGCAGAAGATGTCCTTGATGGCGATGGGCAGGCCCTCCAGCGGCCTCGCGCCGCGGGCCCGGCGGTGGGCGTCCGAGGCCTCGGCCTGCGCCCGCACGTGCTCCGGGTCGATGTCCACGAAGGCGTTGAGTTCGCCATTGTGGGCCTCGATGCGCGCGAGATAGGCATCCGCGAGCTCGCGGGCGGTGGTTTCGCCGGCGTCCAGCCGGGCCTTCAGGTCGGAAAGGGTGCGAAATGGCATGTTATTCAATCACCTTGGGAACGACATACAGCCCCGACTCGGTCTGCGGGGCGGGGGCGAGCAGCTCCTCGCGGCGGTTGGCGTTGGTCACCACGTCGGCGCGCAGCGGCATGGCGGCGTCGTGCGGGTGAGCCGTGGCCTCCACGCCCACGGTGTCCACCTCGCCGAGCTGCTCCACGTAGCCCAGGATGCGCTCCAGTTGTGGCGCCAGCTCGCCTGCCTCCTCGTCGGTCAGGCGGATGCGGGCCAGCATCGCCACTTTTCGGATGTCCATGTCCATTGATATGCCCCCTCAAGCCAGGTCGGAACAAGGATGCGAAGCATAGGGCACGACCGGCCGATCCGCCATAGGCCGCGTGGCGGGGGGCGCGCCGCGACCGGTTTGCTTGCGTAGCGATGCAATTTCTTCCAAGATTAGGCTTGCCAGCCGGCGAGGAGGGATGCCTATGCGGGAGAAACGATGCAGTCCGTTTTCACCCTTGAATATGCAATATCGAGGAAAATGCATCCACATACATGATGCGAATACGAGGACATCACGCTCCTCATATTCGGATTGTTATGGTTGAAAATAATCATGAGCCATGAAAAACAACAAGTACGAAAGTTCTATGAAGTGATCTGGAACAAGCACAATAAAGACGCAGTACCAGAAGTTCTTCATGAATCATTCAAATTCAGAGGGTCGCTAGGCTTGGAGAAACAGGGGCATGATGGATTCATTGAGTATCTTGATATGGTGCATGCAGCGTTGTCATGTTACCGGTGTGTAATAAAGGAGATGGTCTCAGAGGAATCCAAGGTATTTGCAAAAATGCAATTTTCAGGCGTACACCAGGGAGAATTTATGGGTGTCAAGCCAACAGGTCACAAGCTGGTCTGGGATGGTGCCGCCCTGTTCCATTTCCAAAACGGTAAGGTGGTTAGTCTGTGGGTGCTAGGTGATCTCGAATCGTTACGAGCACAGTTGCAATGAGTATCAAACATAACAATCGCGTCAACCCGGACTGGCAATTCCGCTGCGCTCCATTGCCAGCCGGTTACGCAAATCGTTATACATCAAGGGAGAGTATGTAAGTGCCACGAGTGAAAGGTGCAAAAAACATCGTCCCGTTCCCTGATAGGCGTGACGTGGCTACAACAGGAACAGTGTCAATCACCCATCTTTCTAGGGCAACGACACTGACACCGGTTGAACAATTCAAAGCTACTCTTCGTCATCAAAGAAATTACTTGAAGTGGATTGATTCCAGGCATGAACAATTGATTCAAACTAAAGCACAGTTGAATCCAGGTGGCCCCGGGCCTAAAGATGGAACGTATAGGAAGTATAGGTGGTATTCAGAGCAAATTACATTGTTAGAAACGATAAATGCCTTCGAGGTGTTCTATAAAACTACTTTTGTTAATTTGGCATGCGCACTTCGAAGATTTATTCCTCCAAGCAGCATTAAGGGGCATGTTGACGCAAAGGTGCTATGGATAAACCAGGGTAAAACGTCTTTCCCGTCCCTTATACTTGAGCATCAGCTTTATCATGATCTTGAACAGGTAGATAAAACATCAGCAATGTTAGTTGATGCGAAACGGTACCATCCAAACAATATAAATTCATCAATGCGAAAATTGGTGCTCGCACTACAATGCATTTTCCAAATACGCCATACGCTTTCGCATAACCAGGGAAAAGTAACCCAAAGTGATAAAGCCAAATTAGAAATATATGGTTATACGGCTGTAGTAGGTGAGGTGATAGATCCAAGCAAGGATGGCTTGGGGGTTGCCATTCGAAATCTGTTAGAAATGGAATCCAAGGATTTTACGAATTGGATATTAATGTCAACAGCAAGGTTTCTAAATAATAGGGTTAGTAGTGAAAATATTGATCTTCCAATTAAGCTAAAAAAATCTTTGGAAAAGCTTGTTGGTTCTCATCCAGATTTAGAAGGTCTTAATTGGAAGTAATGTATAACAATCGCGTCAACTCGGACTGGCAATTCCGCTACGCTCCATTGCCAGCCGGTTACGCGAGACGTTAAGAGCACGCCCTTAACCATTCCCCCGTAAATGCCCTTGGGCATCGGGGGCGATGGGGGGTAGGCTTGGGGGCATGCGGTTCGCGCCCTTCGCCCATCTGCACGTGCATTCCGATTTCTCGCTGCTGGCGGGCACCATGCCCGTGCCGGCGCTGCTCGACCGGGCGGTGGAGATGCGCCAGCCGGCGATTGCGCTCACCGACCACGGCAACCTCTTTGGCGCGGTGGAGTTCTACGGCGAGGCCGTGCGCCGGGGCGTGAAACCCATCCTGGGCTGCGAGGTCTGGCTCTGCGACGACCACCGGCAGAAGGTCTCCGCCGGGCCGCGCGGGCCGCGCTACCCGCAACTGGTGCTGCTGGCGCGCAACCAGCACGGCTGGAAGAACCTGATGAAGCTGGTGTCCATCAGCTACCTGGAGGGCTTCTACTACAAGCCGCGCGTGGACAAGGCGCTGCTGCGCGAATACGGCCAGGGGCTGATCGCGCTCTCCTCCGGCTGGAACGGCGAGATCGAGCGCCACCTGCGTCACGGGCATCCGGAGCTGGCGCGGCAGGCGGCGCTGGAGCTGCGCGAGATTTTTCCGAACCACCACTTCTTCATCGAGCTGCAACGCCACGGCATCGCCGGGCAGGAAACGCTGAACCGCCAGCTCATCGAGCTGGCGCACGAACTGGACATTGGCCTGGTGGCCACGAACAACGCGCATTTCCTGGAGCGGGGGGACTTCCGCGCCTTCGAGGCCATGCTGGCCATCCGCGAGGGGCGGCTCCTGGGCGAGGTGGAGAGCCACTACACGCCGGAGCACTACCTGAAATCGTGGGAAGAGATGCGCGAGCTCTTCGAGGACGTGCCCGAGGCGCTGGAGAACAGCCTGCACATCGCCCAGCGCTGCAACGTGGACATGCAGTTCGGCCAGTACCAGCTGCCGGACTTCCGCCCGCCGGACGGCATGGAGCTGAAGGAATACCTGCGCCGGCAGGCAGCCCAGGGCCTGGAGCGCCGCTGGCCGGAGATCACGGCCGGCCGCCCCGGCGCCGAACGCGAGGAATACGAGAAGCGGCTGGCCTTCGAGCTCGACGTCATCGAGCAGATGGGCTTTCCGGGCTATTTCCTCATCGTGGCCGATTTCATCCGCTGGGCCAAGGATCGGGGCATCCCGGTCGGCCCCGGGCGCGGCTCCGGCGCGGGCTCCATCGTGGCCTACTGCCTCGGCATCACCGATCTCGATCCCATCCGCTACGGGCTGCTCTTCGAGCGCTTCCTGAACCCCGAGCGCGTCTCGATGCCGGACTTCGACGTGGATTTCTGCATGAACCGCCGCGACGAGGTCATCGCCTACGTGACCGAGAAATACGGCGCCGACCGGGTGGCGCAGATCATCACCTACGGCTCGATGAAGGCCAAGGCCGTGGTGCGCGACGTGGGCCGCGCCCTGGGCATGGACCTGGCCAAGGTCAACGCGCTGGCCAAGCTGATTCCCAACGATTTGAACATCACGCTGGAGAAGGCGCTGGCGGCGGAGCCGCGCCTGAAGCGCATGGCCGAGGAGGATGCCGAGGTCTCGCGCCTGTTCGAGATTGCCGGGCGGCTGGAGGGGCGGCATCGTCACGCCGGCAAGCACGCGGCGGGCGTGGTCATCGGCCGCGATCCGCTGGTGGAGACGGCGCCGCTGTACAAGGAGCCGCGCGAGGAAGGCGCGGTGGTGCAGTGGGACATGAAGTGCGTCGAGAAGGTGGGGCTCATCAAGTTCGATTTCCTCGGCCTGAAGACGCTGACGGTGATTGACCTGGCCTGCCGGCTGATTCGCCGCGCGCCGGAGCATGCGGCCTTCGACATCCGCGCCATTCCGCTGGACGACGCGGCCACCTTCCGCCTGTTGCAGCAGGGGCAGACGGCGGCGGTGTTCCAGGTGGAGTCCTCCGGCATGCGCGATTTGCTCACCCGCCTGCGGCCCGACTGCTTCGAGGACATCATCGCGCTGGTGGCGCTCTACCGGCCGGGGCCGCTGGAGTCCGGCATGGTGGACACCTACATCGCCTGCAAGCACGGCGAGCAGGCCATCCGCTACCCGCTGCCGCAGCTGGAGCCCATCCTGAAGGAGACCAACGGCGTCATTCTCTACCAGGAGCAGGTGATGCAGATCGCGCAGGTGCTCGCCGGCTACACGCTCGGCCAGGCGGACATGCTGCGCCGCGCCATGGGCAAGAAGAAGCCGGAGGAGATGGCCAAGCAGCGCAAGGTGTTCATGGAGGGCGCGGCGAAGAAGAAGATTCCGGCCGACAAGGCCGAGCACATCTTCGACTTGATGGAGAAGTTCGCCGGCTACGGCTTCAACAAGTCGCACTCAGCGGCCTACGCGCTGATTGCCTACCAGACCGCCTGGCTGAAGGCGCATTTCCCGCAGGCGTTCATGGCCGCGACGCTCTCCTGCGACATGGGCAACAGCGACAAGGTGGCGAACCTGGTGGCCGACTGCCGCGCCATGGGGCTGGAGGTGCTGCCGCCGCACGTCAACCACTCCGACTGGGAGTTCGTGCCCGAGGGCGAGCGCGGCATCCGCTTCGGCCTCGGCGCGGTCAAGGGCGTGGGCGAGGCGGCGGCGCGGGCGCTGGTGGAGGCGCGGAAGGCGGGCGGGCCGTTTGATTCCTTCGAGGACGTGTGCGTGCGCATGCCGCCGCGCGCCTTCAACAAGCGCATGGCCGAGGCGCTCATCAAGGCCGGGGCGCTGGAGGGGCTGATTCCGCACAAGCGGGCGGCGCTGGAGGGGCTGGCCGGGGCGATGGAGCGCGCGGCGCGCCGGCGCAGCGAGGCGCAGGCGCACCAGTCGGCGCTGTTCGAGGTGGCGGAGCCGAAGGGCGAGCGCGACGGCTTCCCGGACGTGCCGCCGTGGGGCATGGGCGAGTCCCTGAACTGCGAGCGCGAGGTGCTGGGCTTCTACCTCACCGGGCATCCGCTGGAGGAATACCTCGGGCGCGTGGAGGGCTTGTCCACCGTGAACCTCGCCCAGGCGCGCGAGCTGCCGGACGGGGCGCGGGTGGTCGTGCCGGTGGGCGTGGGCGGCGTGCGCGTGCACCGCGGGCGGCGCGGCGCGATGGCCTTCGTGCAGGTAGAGGACCTGCACGCCAGCGCCGAGATGGTCTGTTTCTCCGATCTCTACCGGGACGCGGCCGAGTGGCTGGAGGGCGACGCGGCGCTGCTGGTGGCGGCGCGGGTGGATCGCTCGCGCGAGGAGCTTTCGCTGGTGGCCGAGGCGATGACGCCGCTGGAGGCGGCCATTGCCCGCCAGCTGGAGGTGATTCGCATCGAGAGCAGCGCCATGGCCTGGGATGCGGATCGGGTGCGCGCCTTTGGCGAGCTGGCGGCGGCGCACCCGGGCTCCGCGCGCGTGCGCTTTCACCTGCACATGGCCGATGGCAGCATCGCCGAGCTTTCCTCGTCCGTGCGCCTGTGCTGGAATGAGGAGGTCAAGCAGACGCTTCGGGGCTGGTTCGGCATGGATGGCGTGCGCCTCTGCTGCCGGCCGTGGCGGCCCGAGCAGGGCGCCCCGAAGGCGCGGGAAGAAAGGAGGCAGCATGCCGCGTAGCTATCTGGAGTTCGAGCGTCCCATCGCCGAGCTGGCCTCGAAGATCGAGGACTTGTCCGGCATGGGCGGGGATGCGGGCGTCAACATCGCCGAGGAGGTGGCGCGCCTGCGCGAGAAGCGCGACAGGCTCATCAAGCAGATCTATGGCGATTTGAACCGCTGGCAGCGGTCGCAACTGGCGCGGCATCCCGACCGGCCCTATTTCCTCGATTACGTGCCGCTGCTGTTCGACGATTTCCAGGAACTGCACGGCGACCGCGCCTTCGCCGACGACGGGGCCATCGTCGGCGGCGTGGCGCGGTTCCACGAGCACGCGGTGGTCGTCGTCGGCCACCAGAAGGGGCGCGACACCAAGGAGAAGATCCGCCGCAATTTCGGCATGCCGCGGCCGGAGGGATACCGCAAGGCGCTGCGCCTGTTCCAGCTGGCCGAGCGCTTCGACATGCCGGTGATGACCTTCATCGACACCGCCGGCGCCTGGCCGGGCGTGGATGCCGAGGAACGCGGCCAGAGCGAAGCCATCGCCCGCAACCTGATGGAGCTCTCGGCGCTGGCCGTGCCCGTGATCTGCACCGTCATCGGCGAGGGCGGCTCCGGCGGCGCGCTCGCCATCGGTGTGGGCGACCGTCTCTACATGCAGGAATTCACGACCTATTCGGTGATTTCGCCCGAGGGCTGCGCCGCGATTCTCTGGCACGACCGCAAGTATGCTGACCAGGCCGCCGAGGCGCTGAAGCCCACGGCGCAGGACCTGCTGGAGCTGGGGCTGATTGACGGCGTCATTCCCGAGCCGATGGGCGGCGCCCATGCCGACGTGGAGGGCGCGGCCGAGCGGCTGGACGAAACCCTGGGCAAGGCGGTGGAGGAACTGCTGGCCACGCCGCGCGATGATCTGCTCGCGGCCCGCCAGAAGCGCCTGCGCGGCCTGGGCGTGTTCGCTGACGAACGCTGAATCGGTGGCGGTCGGCCTGGTCGCCAGCGCCGGGGGAGGAAGCGGGGCATCCGCCGCCTGGGTCGCGCCGCCGGCCGGGGGCGGGCATGCGCTGTTCCGCTGGATCAACGGGCATCCGACGCCGCTGGGCGACGCCGTGTTCGGCCAGCTCAGTGGCCTGGGCGATGGCCTGGTGGCGGCGCTCGTTTGCACCGTGCTGCTGCTGGCGCGGCCGCGCGCGGGCGCGGCGGGGCTGGCGGCGTTCGCCGTTTCCGGCCTGCTGGCGCAGGCGCTGAAGCGGCTGTTCGACGCGCCGCGTCCGCCGGCGGTGCTGGATCACGTCCATGTGCTGGGGCAGGCGCTGACGGCGCACTCGTTTCCGTCCGGCCATGCCACCACCTCGGGCGCGATGCTCACCCTGGTGCTCTTGGCCTGGCCGCGCGCCTGGGCGGCGTGGCTGGCCGCGGCGGCATACCTGCTGGCGGCCGTGGGACGCGTCTATGGCGGCGTGCACTGGCCGCTGGACGTGGCCGCGGGGCTGCTCTTGGGCGCGGCGACGATGCTGGTCGTCTGGCGGGCATCGGCGGCCTGGCCCGTGGCGAGGTGGGCGGCATCCCCGGGGTGGGCGCGCGTGGCGGGGATGGGCACGCTCGTTCAGGCCGGGGCGCTGGGCCTGGGCTACCGCATCCAGCCGTCCACAGCGCGGCCGCTGGCGGTGGCGATGGCGCTGTTGGCGGCGCTCTTCGTGTGGCGATGCTGGAGGAGACGGGATGGATGCCAGGGTATGGTTTGAGCGCCTGGATGCGCCCGATCGCGTGGAGGGCATCGCCAGGCTCCTGCTGCGGCGCGGCCGGCTGACGCCGCACGTGCTGGTGCTGTGCCCGGACGAGGGATTCATGGCGCGGCTGGACGAGCGGCTGTGGACGGTGCATCCCGAGTCCTTCCTCGCGCACGGCGTGGCCGGCCCCGATGCGGCGGCCAACGCCGAGCATCCGATCCTGCTGGCGCTGGAACCCTGCCGGGACAAC
>JALVTX010000115.1 GCA_027035825.1 Mariprofundaceae bacterium | reverse complement strand
GCGATGATGCCGGCCGGCAACGCGGCGAGACCGATGCCCAGAATCACGATGATGCCGCTGAACACGTGCCCCCACCAGGTGACGGGCACCACGTCGCCATAGCCCACCGTGCTCAGCGTCACCACGGCCCACCACATGGCGCGGGGAATGCTGCCAAAGGCCTCGGGCTGCGCGTCGTGCTCGGCCGCGTACATGCCGGAGGCGGCCAGCACCACCAGCACCATCAGAATGAACAGCGCCGCGCCGAGCGCCCGCGCCTCCTTGCGAATCACGCGGAAGAGGATTTCCAGCGCCGAGAAGTGGCGCGAGAGCTTGAATACCCGGAACAGCCGGAGCACGCGCAGGATGCGGGTGTCCACGTGGAAGAACACGCCCAGGATGGTTGGCAGGATGGCCATGAGATCAATGATGGCCATGGGCGTGGCGAGATAGCGCAAGCGACCGCGCACCGGGTCGCGATAACGCGGGTCTTCCACCGCCACCCAAGCGCGACAGAGATACTCGATGGTGAACAGGGTGACCGAGAACCACTCGAACTCGGCGAAAAACGCCTCGTGCGCCCGCCGCATGGCCTCCTCGCTCTCGACGATGACGGCCGCCACGTTGGCGATGATGAGCAGGAAGATGAAGGCGTGCAGCAGGCGGCCCGCCCGGTTCTCTCCCGGCTGCTCCAGCATGTAATACAGCCGGCGGCGGAAGCTAGCGGCGGAGGTTGCTGTGGCGGAGGGCGGCATGCCTCCGATATTACAAAAAACGCCGCCCGCGTGGAAGCGGGCGGCGCATGGCAAGGCATTGGCGTTCTCTCAATTAGTCCGCATAACGCGCGATGGACGCCATGATTTCCTCGCGGGCGGCATCCGCCCCTTCCCAGCCGCGCACCTTCACCCACTTGCCGGATTCCAGATCCTTGTAGTGCTCGAAGAAGTGCTCGATCTGGTCGAGCAGGAACTTCGGCATGTCCTCCGGGCCCTTCACGTCGTCGTACACGGGCTTGACGCTGGACACGGGCACGGCCAGAAGCTTGGCGTCCTCGCCCTTCTCATCCTCCATCTTCAACACGCCCACCGGCCTGCAAGGCACCACGCAGCCGGGAATCAACGGAAACTTGGTGACCACCAGCACGTCCACCGGGTCGCCGTCCTCGGACAGGGTGTTGGGCACGAAGCCGTAGTTGCACGGATAGTGCATCGCCGTGTGCATGAACCGATCCACGAACAAGGCGCCGGAAGCCTTGTCCAGCTCGTATTTGACCGGGTCGGCGTGCTGCGGCACCTCGATGACGACGTTGATGTCCTCGGGCGGGTTCTCGCCCGCCGGAATCTTGCTGATGTCCAATGGAAGCTCCTTTTCCGAATGTGAAGTTGGGCCGATTGTAGGCAACGCTTCGTTCCGCGCAATGACCGGAGGAAGTATGCTACGCGCATGATCTGGATTTCCATCCGCGAGCAGCGCCTCTATCACCGGCGGGATTGCGGCGTCTGGCGCGGCTACCCCGTCTCCACCGCGGCGCGCGGCGCGGGCAACCGGCGGGGCAGCCTGCAAACGCCCCTGGGCGAGCACCGCATCGCGGCGCGCATCGGCGATGGCTGCCCGCCGCTCACGGCCTTCGTCGGCCGCATTCCCGTCGGCATCTACGGCCCCGGCCTCGAAAGCGAAGCGCGGGACTGGATTCTCACCCGCATCCTGTGGCTGGAGGGGCTGCAAACGGGCGTCAACCGACGCGGCGCCGTGGACACGAAATCGCGCTACATCTACATCCACGGCACGCACGAGGAGGAGATGATCGGCCAGCCGGCATCCCACGGCTGCATCCGCATGCGCAACGCCGACATCCTCGAACTCTTCGACCGCGTCCACCTCTTCGAGCGGGTGCGCATTTACGAACACGGCCCGCGCGGCTAGCCTTCAGGACGCTGGCCACGGCTTTTTCATCACGTTCGAGGGGAGTTGATTTCTTGTTCAAACGCATCCTGGTCGCCAACCGCGGCGAATGCGCGATCCGCATCATCCGCTCCTGCCGCGAGCTCGG
>JALVTX010000114.1:4668-8806 GCA_027035825.1 Mariprofundaceae bacterium | reverse complement strand
GGCCGAGCGCTACATGACCACTGACCTGTTCAAGGGCATTGATGTTTAAGACATCGTCACGGTGCCAGAAAAGGGAGCTTGTTGCCCGAGCATCATGGCTTCCCGGTAGTCAATGAGAGGTTGATTCGGTGATTGATTTTACGGAAGAGCAGATCGAGCGCTACTCGCGCCATATCATCCTGCCCGAGGTCGGTGGCGAGGGGCAGTCCCGGCTACTGGAATCAAAGGTGTTCATGATTGGCGCCGGCGGTTTGGGCAGTCCGGTGGCCTATTACCTGGCGGCGGCGGGCGTGGGCACCATCGGCATTGCTGATGCTGATGACGTGGACATGTCCAACCTGCAGCGACAGATCCTGCACAACAACGAGCGCGTGGGCATGCCGAAGGTGGAAAGCGCCAGGCAAACGCTGACGGCCTTGAACCCCGACGTGAACGTGGTGCCCTACCGGGAGCGCGTCACGGCCGACAACGTGCGCGACATCATCCGGGACTACGACGTGGTGGTGGATGGTTGCGACAACTTCCCCACCCGCTTCCTGGTCAACGATGCCTGCTTTTTTGAGCAGAAGACGCTGGTTTCCGGGGCGATGTTCCGGTTCGAGGGGCAGGTCGCCACCTTCAAGCCGCACCAGGATCCGGAAGGCCCCTGCTACCGCTGCCTGTACCCTGAGCCGCCGCCGGCGGGGCTGGTGCCGAGCTGCTCCGAGGCGGGCATCCTGGGCGCGCTGGCGGGCGCCGTGGGCACGATCCAGGCCATCGAGGTCATCAAGGAGCTGCTGGGCATCGGCGAATCGCTGTCCGGCAAGTTGATGACCTTCGACGCGCTGCGCATGGAATGGAAGAAGCTCAGGCTGCACAAGGATCCAGCCTGTCCGTTGTGCTCCGAGCGGCCGACGATCCACGATCTGGTGACCTACGAGGAAAGCTGTGAGCTGCGCTTGGGGCAGCGGTGAGGTCAGTTCAATGCTGAATCATGACGACGGCTTCGCAAGCCATGGTCATCGCGGCCATGGATGGCCGCGCAAATCCAGAGCTTGCGCAAGCAGGCGCTGGATTTGTGAGGGAAGCGAACGGTGCGACGTTCGCTTCCCGTCAAGCAAAAAGTCCATGGATGGACTTTTTGCGATGGGATCGGAGAGACGCCGGGATGTTCCGGCGGTGATGCGAGGACGACGATGAACGAATTTGTGTTTGCGGATGTCGCCGACATTGAGGAATACGAGGCGGGACTGGCTGCCTACCGCGCCGGGGACATGCCCGAGGAGCGGTTCACGCCGTTCCGCTTGCAGATGGGCATCTACGGCCAGCGACAGGAAGGCGTGCAGATGGTGCGCGTCAAGTTGCCGGGCGGACGGCTGACGCCAGCGCAGCTGGATGTCATCGCCGACGTGGTGGATGAATACGCCGGCCAGCGTTCGGCGCCGAAGCTGGCGCACATCACCACCCGGCAGGACATCCAGATGCACTTCGTGCGCCTGGAGGACACGCCCGCCATTCTGCGCAAGCTGGCGGCGGCGGGACTGACCACGCGCGAGGCCTGCGGCAACACGGTGCGCAATGTCACGTCCTGCTTCCTGGCCGGGGTGTGCCCGTCCGAGCACGCGGATGTCTCCGTGCACGCACGGCGCTTCGCGCGACATTTCCTGCGTCATCCGTTGACGCAGCAGTTCCCGCGTAAGTTCAAGGTGGCGTTCTCGGGCTGTGGCGTGGATTGCGCGATGTCCGGCATGCACGACATCGGATTCATTGCCACGACCCGTGATGGTCGGCGCGGTTTCGAGGTGTGGGCCGCGGGCGGATTGTCCAGCCAGCCGGTGTCGGCCATCCGGCTGGAGGAATTCGTCGAGGAGCGTGACCTGCTGCTGGTCGGCGAGGCGCTGATGCGCATTCATTTCCGCTATTCCGACCGCAAGCGGCGGGCCCGCGCGCGCATGAAGTATGTGCTGATGAATCTCGGCGAGGAGTGCTTTATCGAACTCTACCGCCAGGAACGCGAGGCCGTGGCCCGCACGCACGCCTCCGACCCGGATTATCCCGAGGCGAACTGGCGCGAGCCGACGGGGGCGTTTCCCTGCCACGGCGAGCCGGTGGTGGATCAGCATGACGGCCGGAAGGCGGTGTTGCTCAATGTCTTTCGCGGCGATCTGACGCCGGCCCAGTGCCATGCCGTGGCCGAGGCGGCGCGGCTGGCCGGCAGCGCCGACATCCGCGTGACACCCGACCAGGGGGTGGTCATCGCCGGCATTCCCGAGGATGCGCTGGATAAGGTGCTTGCAAAGCTGGAAGCGGCAGGGCTGGAAACCCGTGGCGCGCGAGGTCTTGGGGACGTGCTGAGTTGCCCGGGGGTGGAGTCCTGCCGGCTGGCCATCACCAATTCCTATGGTCTCGCCGCGAGCCTCAGGCCGGAGCTGACGCGACTGGCCAACGAGGACGCGGAACTGGCGGGGCTCAGGGTCAAGATTTCCGGCTGCCAGCACGCCTGCGGCCAGCATCACGTGGCCGACCTCGGCTTCCACGGCCTGGCGCGCAAGATCGGCGGCGTGGCCGTGCCACATTACCAGTTGCACGTGGGCGGCTCTGGACGGGCCGGGGAAGCCTTCGGCTTTGCCACCAACCCGGTGCCGGCGCGGCGCGCGCCGGAGGCCGGCGTGGCCATGCTCAAGGCCTGGAAGGAAGGCCGCAAGCCGGACGAAAGCGTGCACGACTGGGCCGCGCGCGTGGGGCGCGATGCCATCAATGCCGTGCTGGCGCCGTTCTCCGCCGGCGAGGGCGAGGTGGAAGGGCTGATGTATGACTGGAACGAGAACCAGCCCTTTTCCACCAAGGACAACAAGCCCGGCGAATGCGCCGCTGCCGTCGTGGGCATGACCGATGCCCTGGTGGCCGAGGCGCAATACGAGCTGCGGCTGGCGAACGCGCACCTGGATGGCATGTTCTGGCGCGAGGCGCACGAGTCCTGCCGGAAGGCGGCGACCGCCGCGGCCCGCGCACTGCTGGTTCCGCATGGTGAGACTCCGGAAGAAGACGCTCGCGTGTTTGGCCTGCTGGCGCAGCTGTCGGCCGGGGATGCGGACGTCACCGCCCGTCTGGCGGACGTGACGGGCGCGATGATGGGCGTGGACCTGGCCGATCCGGCGCCGGGCGTGACCGCGTTCAGGGATGCCGCGGCGAGGTTGGTGGAACTGGCGGCCCGGCGCTTCGCGCCGGTGCCGGAAGCGGCATCGGGTACGAGTCTGGAAGCCGATACAGACCAAGGCGAGGAACCCGGGCCATCCGGGCCGGGCGGGGATACGCCGCTGCTTGATCTGAGCGGGGTCGCCTGCCCGATGAACTTCGTCAAGACCAAGCTGAAGCTGGAAACCTTGCCCGTAGGCGCCCGCCTGGCGGTGATCCTGGACGATGGCATGCCCATCGAGAACGTGCCGAAATCGCTGGAGGAGCAGGGGCAGAAGGTGCTGGCGCAGGAGCGAATCTCCGAGGGCCAGTGGAAGATCCTGGTCGAGCGGGCGCGGTAGCCCGGATGTTTCATGATGACCATGCGCCGGGATTCGGTATGCCAAAATGCTTTGAAGGGATTGCGGAATGGAGGCCCTTTTGAGGGTTGATGCCTTGCATTTCGCGGCGCTTGGCTTGTCTGCGCGGGCCGGATGCGCGCCTTCGGCGACGAACCATGGCGACGGCCATGCTTCTTGCCTGCATGCGCGCCCCGGCCTCGCGCATCCCGCGCCATCCATCCGCGATCCCATGAAACATCCGGGCCGGGAACGCGGATGACCGTGCTGGACAATCCGGGTCGCGCCAAGCTCGCGCTGGTGATGCATGGCGTGCGCCTGCCCGAGGGGTTGCCGCATGCCTCGCGCTGGGTTTCGCAGGCCAATGCGGTCGAGACGGTCGTGGACGTGCGCCTGCCCAGCGGACACTTCGCAACCGTACCAGTGGGGCAGCCGTTCACGGAGGAAAGCCCCATCTCTCTGTACCCGGAGGCCCTGTATCCGGAGGACGATGGCGGACAGGGGCGCGCCCGACTGGTGCAGGATGGCGAAACCCTGCCTGTGCGACTGTTGCCCGTGCCCGCGTGGTATCAGCGGCAAACGCGGGCAGGGGCGCGCATGGGCAGCTTCGCCTCGCTGCACGACAA
>JALVTX010000114.1:0-4568 GCA_027035825.1 Mariprofundaceae bacterium | reverse complement strand
AGGGGCGCGCCCGACTGGTGCAGGATGGCGAAACCCTGCCTGTGCGACTGTTGCCCGTGCCCGCGTGGTATCAGCGGCAAACGCGGGCAGGGGCGCGCATGGGCAGCTTCGCCTCGCTGCACGACAAGCTGTTGATCCTGCATCCGCTGTTGGGCTGCGGCTTCTTCGCCGAGGCCGGCCGGGCCTGCCGTTATTGCGTCTATGACTCGATGCTGAACCAGGCCGTGCCGCCGCTGCGCGATCCGCTGGAACTGGTGGAAGTGGTGCGCGCGGCGCTGGCCGAGCGCGAGGTGGATACGGTCTATCTCTACAACGGATTCGTGCCCGGGGATGCGGCCGGGCTGGATCGGTTGACCTCGCTCATCGCGCTGTTGCGTCGCCACCTGGGTCACCGGCAGATTGCACTGGAAAGCGTGGCGCCGCGCGACGTTTCGATGATCGACGAGCTCTATGCGGCGGGGTTGGATATCTTCATCTGCAACCTGGAGCTCCACGATCCGGCACGCTTTTCCGAGCTGTGCCCGGGCAAGGCGAGCGAGGGCGGTCAGGAAGCCATCTGGCGGGCGCTGGAACACGCGGTGAGCGTGTTTCGCGCCGGCGCAGTTGTCAGCCACCTGATTCTCGGCCTGGAGCCGCTGGATGCCACGCTGGCGGGCATGAAGGCGCTGGTGGATCGAGGCGTGGTGCCGCTGTTGGTGCCGTTCCGTCCCTTGCCGGGCACGCCGCTGGCCGATCGCCCCCTGCCGGGTATGGACGAGGCCGAGCAGGCGTTCCTGGCCCTGTACGAGCTGCTGAACGAATCTGGCCTGCCGACACACCGGTTGCGAGACATGGGGCGGGTGCTCACGCCAATGGAAAGCCGCGTACTGGTGGGGAGGGAAACAACGCTGGCCGAGCGCTTCAGCCTGTCACCGTGGGGACGGCGCGTGGGCGGCTGGATGGATGCGCTGCGCCGCAGCCTGCGGGTGCATCCATCCGATGAAGGGGCATCATGAGCGCGGTGCTGGACAAGCGTCCGATTTCGGTGCTGCTGGCGCGCCGGGGGCTGCCGTTCGTGTCGCTGGCGGTGATCGGGCTCGTCGCCTGGCGTGCGGCGCTCAGTGTGCCGCCCGCGGGACTGGATATGGCAGCCTGGCATGCGCTGGTGGTGTTTGCCTTGTGCCTGGTGCTGTGGGTGAGCCGGCTGTTGCCATTGGCGGTGACCGCCATCCTGGGACTGGCGTTGCTGCCGATGCTCTCGGTGCTGCCGGCATCACAGACCTTTGCCATGTTCGGCAGTCCTGCCATTTTCTTCATTCTTGGCGCCTTCATGCTGGCCGCCGGGGTCATGGAGTCCGGTTTGTCCGAGCATTTGGCGTTGTCGCTGATGGAGCGTGTGGGCGCGAGCCCCAGCCGGCTGCTTCTGGTCATGCTGCTGTTGCCGGCGATGCTGGCGGCGGTCATGCCGGAGCACGCCGTGGCCGCGGTGCTGCTGCCCCTGGCATGGGAGGTGGTGCGGACGCTGGACTTGCGGCCCGGCGACCGTTTTGCGCAGGCTCTGTTTCTGGCCCTGGCCTGGGGCGCCATCATCGGTGGCGTGGCCACGCTGCTGGGCGGCGCGCGCGGGCCGCTGGCGATGGCCCTGATGCAGGAGTTGACCGGCCGCGCCTTCTCGTTCGCCCAGTGGAGCCTGGCGGCGCTGCCGATGGTGCTGACGCTGCTGTCGGTGGGCGCGCTGGTGCTGCTGCGGGCCGCGCCCACGGGCGGGCTGGACATGCAGGCGGTGGTCGATCGCATGGAGCGACGGCGCCTGGAGCTGGGTCGTCTAGGCTGGCGCGGCCGGGTGATGGCGGTGCTGCTGGTCGGCACGGTGGCGGCATGGATGAGCGCGGGTCACGCGGTGGGCCTGGCCAGCATCGCGCTCATCAGCGTCAGCCTGATGTTCGCGCTGCGGCTGGTGGATTGGCGGGCCATCCAGTCCCGGGTGAACTGGGACGTGATTCTGCTTTATGGCGGCGCCATCGCGGTGGGCAAGGCCGTGGCCGTCACCGGCGCGGGCGCGTGGCTGGCGCGGGTGTTGCTGCCGGATGGGACGAACGGGCTGGGTCTGGTGTTGCTCCTGGCGCTGGTCACCCTGTTGCTCACCGAAGGAGTGAGCAACGCGGCGGCGGTGGCCATCATGATGCCGGTGGCCATTCCGGCGGCCCAGGCCGCGGGCGTGGATGCCATGGCGGCCAGTCTGACGGTCGGCATCGTGGCCGGGTTCGCCTTCATGCTGCCGATGGGCACGCCGCCGAACGCGATGATCTTCGGCACCGGCTACGTGCGCGCCGGCGCCATGCTGCGCTTCGGCGCGCTGATGTCGCTGGCCGCGTTGGGATGCTTTGCCATCGCGGCGCGGTTCTGGTGGCCGATGCTGGATCTGGGAGTGAAATGAGATGGCGCTAAAGGACAAGGTCAACACGACGGTGGCCCTGCTTCGCCAGGCGCGCAAGAAGCATGGCGACAGGCTGGTCTATCCCTGCGCGCTGGGTTCGGAAGGGGTGGTGCAGATTGACCTCATCCAGAAATACGCGCCCGGCATTCGGGTGCTGACGCTGGATACCGGCAGACTGCCGCAGGAAACCTATGAACTGATGGAGCGTTTGCGAGAACATTACGGCATGGAGCTGGAGGTCGTCTTTCCCGATCGCGAGGAAGTGGAGGCGATGGTCAACGAACACGGCGTCAATCTGTTCTATCGTTCGGTCGAATTCCGCAAGATGTGCTGCGCCGTGCGCAAGATCCACCCCTTGCGGCGCGCCCTGCAAGGCATGGAGGCCTGGATCACCGGCCGCCGCCGCGATCAGTCGGCGGATCGCGCTGCCATTCAGCCGGTCGAGGACGATCCGGTGTTCGGCCTGGTCAAGTACAACCCGATGCTGGACTGGACGGAGGATGACATCTGGGCCTACATCCGCGAGCATGATGTGCCCTACAACCGCCTGCACGATAAGCATTACGTCTCCATCGGCTGCGCCTGCTGCACCCGCGCCATCACCGTGGGCGAGGATCCGCGCGCCGGGCGTTGGTGGTGGGAGAACGAGGACACGGTGGCCGAATGCGGCCTGCACGTGACTCGCCTGACTCGCGGCGAGGGCGAGGGCGGCGAAGGCATTTAGCCCGGATTGTTCATGTGACCATGCGCGGGCATGTGAATGACTGAAACGCATCAAGGAGTTGCATTGGAATGAATCTGCTGTTGCGGCGTGACGCCTTGCATTTCGCGGCGCCTGGCTTGTCCGCGCGGGCCGGATGCGCGCCTTCGGCGGCGAAGCATGGCGACGGCCATGCTTCTTGTCTGCATGCGCGCCCCGCCCTCGCGCATCCCGCGCCATCCATCCGCGATCACATGAACAATCCAGGCTGGGAGAGATGAACATGGAACGGAGATTGACCCAACTCAAGGCGCTGGAGGCGGAATCCATCCACATCATGCGCGAGGTCGTGGCCGAGTTTCGCAACCCGGTCATGCTCTACTCCATTGGCAAGGACTCCAGCGTGATGCTGCACTTGGCGCGCAAGGCCTTTCATCCGGCGCCCTTGCCGTTCCCGTTGCTGCACGTGGACACCGGCTACAAGTTCCCGGAGATGTACGAGTTCCGCGACTGGTTCGCCAAGGAAGTCGGCGCGGAGTTGATCGTGCACCGCAACGAGGCGGCCATCGCCAAGGGGATGAATCCCAAGGAATACGGCGTGGCGCGCTGCTGCGGAGCCCTGAAGACGCAAGGGCTGTTGGAGGCGTTGGAGGAAGGTGGCTATGACGCGGCCTTTGGTGGCGCGCGCCGCGATGAAGAGCGCAGCCGGGCCAAGGAACGAGTGTTCTCCATCCGCGACGAGTTCGGCCAGTGGGATCCGAAAAACCAGCGACCGGAGCTCTGGGACATCTACAACGGCCGCATTCACGAGGGCGAGAGCGTGCGCGTGTTTCCGCTCTCCAACTGGACGGAGATGGATATCTGGCTCTACATCCGCGAGGAAAACATTCCCATCGTGCCGTTGTATTACGCCAGGGAACGGCTGATGGTGGAGCGCGGCAGCCTGCTGATTCCTTACTACGAGGGCATGGAGCACCTGCTGCAGGAGGGCGAGGAGCCCAGGCCCGTGATGTGCCGTTTCCGCACGCTGGGCTGCATTCCCTGCACCGGCGCCGTGCGCTCCAGCGCGACGACGATCGACGAGATCGTGGCCGAGGCCGCCGCCGCGCGTCGTTCCGAGCGTGAGACGCGCATCATCGATCACGGCGCGAACACGATGGAAGACAAGAAGAAGGAAGGCTATTTCTGATTGAGAACCACAACGATGCCAAGGCACCAAGAATACCCAGAGTTTCTCCGTGTCTTGGTGTCTTGGTGGTGGAGAAGGTGACGAAACGATGACGGAAGTGAACTGGAAGCTCAGCCAGGATGTGCAGTTGCTGCGGCTGGCGGCCGTGGGCAGCGTGGACGACGGCAAGTCCACGCTGATTGGCCGTCTGCTGGTGGACACCAAGGGCGCGTTCGAGGATCAGTTGCTATCGGTGACGCGCAAGCGCGGCCCGGCCAGCGAGG
>JALVTX010000113.1 GCA_027035825.1 Mariprofundaceae bacterium | reverse complement strand
CCCAACGAATCAAGGAGGAATACCGATGAAAATGATCAAGGCAATCCTGAAGCCCTTCAAGCTGGACGAGGTGAAGGACGCGCTCATCGAGCTGGGCGTTTCGGGCCTCACCGTCGTCGAGGTGCGCGGCCACGGCCGCCAGAAGGGCCACACCGAGCTCTATCGCGGCAACGAATACGAGGTGGACTTCGTGCCCAAGGTCGAACTGAGCGTGGTCGTGGAGGAAGACATGCTGGACGCGGCGCTGGACGCCATCGTCCGGACGGCGCGCACCGGCAAGGTGGGCGACGGCAAGGTCTTCGTGTTGCCGGTGGAGCGCGCCATTCGCATCCGCACCGGCGAGGAAGACGGCGCGGCGCTGTGATGAATCCCGAAACCAAGAACGAGACAAGGAGACCAATCATGAACAAGATGAAGATGTATCTCGGCGCGCTGATGCCTGCGCTGCTGGCCCCGGGCGCGGCGCTGGCCGGCGAGGACAAGCTCAGCGCCGGCGACACGGCCTGGATGCTGACCTCGACGGCGCTGGTGCTGATGATGACCATCCCGGGCCTGTCGCTGTTCTACGGCGGCATGGTGCGCAAGAAGAACGTGCTCTCCGTCTGCATGCAGACCATCGCCATCGCGGCATTGATGAGCGTGCTGTGGGTGATCTGCGGCTATTCGCTGGCCTTCGCCGACGGCAACGGCTTCATCGGCGGCCTCTCCAAGGCCTTTTTTGCCGGCGTTGGCTACGACACGCTCTCGGGCACGATCCCCGAGACGGTGTTCGCCACATTCCAGATGACGTTCGCCATCATCACCCCGGCGCTGATCATCGGCGCGTTCGCCGAGCGCATGAAATTCTCGGCCGTGATGCTGATGATGGCCATCTGGGTGCTGGTCGTGTACGCCCCGATCTGCCACTGGGTGTGGGGCGGCGGTTTCCTGGGCGATCTGGGCGCGAAGGATTTCGCCGGCGGCACCGTGGTGCACATCAACGCCGGCGTCGCGGGGCTGGTGTGCGCGCTGGTGCTGGGCAAGCGCGTGGGCTTCCCGAAGGAGCCGATGCTGCCGCACAACCTGACGCTGACCCTGATCGGCGCGGCGCTGTTGTGGGTGGGCTGGTTCGGCTTCAATGCCGGCTCGGAGCTGGCGGCCGACGGCACGGCGGGCATGGCCATGCTGGTCACGCAGGTGGCCACGGCGATGGCGGTGCTGGCCTGGACCTTCGCCGAGTGGATGGCCTTCAAGAAGCCGAGCCTCCTGGGCGCCTGTTCCGGCGCGGTGGCGGGCCTGGTGGCCATCACGCCGGCTTCCGGTTTCGTCGGCCCCATCGGCGCGCTGGCCATTGGCGCGGCCGCGGGCGTGGTGTGCTTCCTGGCCGTGGCCTACCTGAAGAAGGCGCTGGGCTATGACGACACGCTGGACGCCTTCGGCGTGCACGCGGTGGGCGGCATCATCGGCGCCATCCTGACCGGCGTGTTCGTGGACGCCTCCTTTGGCGGCGCCGGCCTGGATAAGGGTGTGACCATTGCGCACCAGCTCTGGGTGCAGACCGAGGCGGTGCTGGCGACCATCGTTTATGACGCCGTGATGACCTTCATCATCCTGAAGGTGGTGGATATGCTGGTGGGGCTGCGCGTCTCCGAGGAGGAGGAGCGCGAGGGCCTGGACATCAGCCAGCACGGCGAGCAGGTGTACGAGTAGTCTCGCACCAAAAGGTTTGGACGTCGCGCCGGGACTTGCATTCCGGACGCCTCCCTCGACCGGAACGCGCACTGCCCTCGCCGGCCGGTGTCCAACACAAAGCGGCTCCTTCGGGAGCCGCTTTTCTTTGCGTTCAGCATTGGAGTTCAGCGAGGGGGGAGCGTCAGGCGCGGGCAAGCTCCAGCCAGGCCAGCGTCATGGCGTGGCAGAAATCGCGCGCGGCCGGCAGCTTGCCGGGCGTCTCGGCCAGCATGTTGGCCACGCCGGTCTCGCCCAGGTGTTCGCGTTCGGATTCGCCGGCATCCACCCACTGGCGAACCAGGGGCTCGTCCACCTCCACGTGGAACTGGAGGCCATAGAGCCGGTTTCGCAGCCGGAAGGCCTGGTTCGGCACGCCATCGCACGAAGCCAGCAAGGCGGCATCCTCCGGCAGCGTGAAGGTCTCGCCATGCCACTGGAATACTTCCAGGCCCGCATCGGGCAAGTGAGAGAACAGCGGATCGGCCGTGGCCGCGCCGGTCGGGCGCAGGCGATACCAGCCCAGCTCGCGCACCGGCGAGGGAACGATGCGGCCGCCGGCGGCGCGGGCCAGCAATTGCGCGCCCAGGCACACGCCCAGCACCGGCGCGTCTCGGGCGATGGCGTCCGCAAGCAGCGCGATCTCCTCGCCGATCCACGGCATCGTGTCGTTGGCGGACATCGGCCCGCCCATGACGATGAGGCCGTCGAAGCCGTCCGGGCTGGCCGGCACGGGCTCGCCCGCCGCCGGGCGCAGGGTGGCCAGCTCGCAACCGGCCTCCGCGAGCGTGTCGGCCAGCAGCGCCGGAGGCTCGATGTCCAGATGCTGAAGCACGAGAAACCGCATGCGGGATAGACTAGGCGGGGGCGGGGATGATACAAGTCGCGCCATGGGAAACGGGAATGCCGACCGGCTGCCGGAGCTGATCCACCGCGTGGCGCGCGGCAGGCACGGCGCGGAGCATCTGACGCGCGAGGAGGCCCGGGCGGCGCTCTCCGCCCTGCTGCCGGCCGCGGATGGCGATGGCGCGGCCATGTTTCAAGTGGCTGTTCAGTTGGGGGGCTTCCTCATCGCCGAGCGGATGAAGGGGGAGACGGCCGACGAGCTGGCCGGGTTTGTGGAGGCCGTCCGGGCGGCGACGCCCGGCTTCGGCGAGGCGCGCGCGCCAGCGGGCGCGGTGGATTTGCCATGCTATGCCGGCAAGCGGCGCGCGCCTCCGCTGCACCTGGTCGCGGCGGTGACGGCCGCGCGCGAGGATGGAATCCCGGTGCTGGCGCATGGCCTGGGAAAGATTCCCGGCCGCATGGCCGCCGGGGAGGCGCTGGCGCGCCTGGGCGTGCGGCGGGCGCGAACCCTGCCTGAGGCGGCGCGCATCCTGGAAGGCGACGGCATCGCCTGGCTGGATGTCCGTGACGCCTGCCCGCCCTTGTTCCGCCTGCTGGGGCTGCGCCCCGTGCTGGGCGTGCGCTCGTTCGCGCACACGGTGGCGCGGCTGCTCAACCCGCTGGGCTGCGATGGCCAGTTGAACGGCGTGTTTCATCCGCCCTACGTGGGTCGGATGGCGCGCGTCAACACGCTGCTGGGACAGCCGCGTTCGCTGGTGTTCATGGGCGCGGAGGGCGAGCCGGAACTGCATGCCGACCGGCAGAAGCGCATGGTCTGGCAGGAGGGCGGGCGATGGCGGACGGTGCGCATTCCCGATGCGGGCGCGGCGGCCTATCCGCGCGAGCAGGCCAGCGAAGATGCGCGCCAGGGCTGGCCGGCGCGGGATGTGGGCGATGAGCGTTCCGAGGCCGTCATGGCCCGCATGCGGGAGGCCTTCCGGCTGGCGGGGCGGGGCGAGCGGCCGGCCGGCTGGCGTTTCAGCGATCCCGGTGAATCAGGTGGAAGATCAGGTTGAGCACGATGCCGAACATGCCAAGCCCGGCCAGGAGCGATCCGCCGATATAGACCAGCTCCATCCAGATGGGATACTGACCGGGTTTGGCGCCATGGGTGAAGTAGAGCATGGCGCCGGCGATCGCGAAACCCGCGGCGCAGACCACGCTCCAGCGTTTGACCAGCGTCATCCAGATGGCCTTGGTGACCGGTTTCTTCGGCTTGCCGAACAGCATGAGCTTCCTCCCCGCGGCGGGCGCGTCGTTGCGGCGCAGGATAGCCCACAATGCGCCCTTGCCCAAGACGGCGCGGGCGGGCATATTCGAATGCGTCGCAAAACGGGCTGGATGGACGAGGAGGCGCGGGCATGAATGACGAGCAGATGCGCGAGATCATGCGACATTTCGACGTGGTGGCCGAACAGATTGAGAGCAAGCTTGCCGTCGTGGCCGAAGGCCATGATGTGCTGCGCCGTCAGGCGGAGGCGTTTCGTGACGAGGTTCGGCGGGAATTCGGGGAGGTGAAATCGCTTGTCCGCTTCTCCTATGCCGAGCTGGATCAGCGAATCCAGCGCCTGGAACAGGAGGTGGAAGCTCCCGGTCGCGGCTGGAACGGCTGGAGAAGACGCTGGGCGTGGGTTGAGGCCGCCTGATCCACCGATCGTTTATAAAAACAGTATCAAGGAGGTGACGCATGGCGCGAGTGCTGGTGCCCTTTGCCGAGGGCGTGGAGGAAATCGAATGCCTGGCCGTGGTGGACATCCTGCGGCGGGCCGGCGTGGAGGTGGTGCTGGCCAGTCTCGACGGTCAGCCGGTGACCGGCCGCTCGGGCGTGACCATCATGGCGGATGCGGCGCTGAATGACGTGGCCGATGAGGACTGGGACATGGTGGTGTTGCCGGGCGGCCTGCCGAACGCGCACATCCTGCGCGACAATCCCGCTGTGCGGAAGGTGGTGGAGCGGCTGATGCGGGCGCGCAAGTCCGTGGCCGCCATCTGCGCCGCGCCGACGGCGCTGGCCGCCTATGGCCTCGCCGACGGGCGGCGCGTGACCTCCTATCCCTCGTGCCGCGAGGAGATGGAGAAGCTGGCGCCGGCGTCCGTTTACGTGGACGAGGACGTGGTCGAGGACGACGTGCTGACCACGAGCCGCGGTCCCGGCACGGCGATCGCCTTCGCGCTGCGACTGGTGGCGCGCCTGTGCGGCGAGGCGGCGGCGGCGGCCGTTCGCCGCGAGATCGTGGCCTGACGGCGCGAAGCGCTCGACCGGTGCGACTGGACAGCGACGTGCGGCAGCGGCTCCTGCAACGGGAGATGCGCACCTATGGCCGCAAGAACGGCTTTGTCACCAAGGGGCAGGCGGCGCGGCTGAAGCGCTGGCTGCCCGTGATCGGCCTGCCGCGCGAGGCGCGCCTGGCGGATGCCGGCCTTCCGGCCGGGATGCCGGTGGTGATGGAAATCGGGTTCGGCAATGGCGAGTTTCTCGCCCATCTGGCTCGGGCGCATCCCGAGTGGGCGTTTCTCGGCGTGGAAATCTACCTGCCGGGCGTGGCCAAGGCGGTGGCGCGGCTGGAGGATGCGGGCGTCATCGAGCGTTGCCGCATCTCGCAGTTGCCGGCGCAGTACGTGCTGGCCCATCAGGTCGGCGAGGGCGAGCTGCATGGCGTCTATATCAACCATCCCGATCCGTGGCCGAAGGCGAGGCACCACAAGCGGCGGCTGATCCAGAAGGATTTTGCGCGCCTGCTCGTCTCGCGGCTGGAGGAGGGCGGCTTTCTGAAGCTGGCCACGGACAAGCCCGACCTGGCCGAGTGGATGCGGGACATCCTGGATGCGACGCCGGGACTGGCGAACGTGGCCGGCCGCGGCCGGTTTGCGCCGCGCGAGCCCGAGCGGCCGCTGACCAAGTTCGAGCAGCGCGGCCTGCGCGAAGGCCGCGAGAGCCTGTTCCTGCACTACGTGAAGACCGGACATGGAGATGCGACATGAGCCTGAAGACCAATCGCGAGCAACTGGTGATGACCGCCGTGCAGGGCGCGGTGGCGCCGGCGCACCAGTGGGCGCCCTTCGAGGTGGGATCGGCGGGCGAGATCATCGCCTGGCCGTCCACCGGCGGCATCACTTACAACGTCAAGGTCGGCGACTCGGTGTTCGGCTGGGCCGGCGAGCACATCGAGCCCGGCGTGTCGGCTACGTTCACGCACAAGAACCGCAAGTGCGAGGCGGGGTTCCAGTTCCTGTCCTGCTGCGGCAACGAGGTGCGGGTGATTTCCGGCGAGGCCAGGGGCGAGCGCGGCCGCGTGTTGGGACATCACGGCGGGGTGGAGCACCTGATGCTCCAGTTCCCGGACGAGGTGCTGGAGCGCCTGACCTGCGACGACAAGTTCCTCGTGCGCGCCGTCGGCCAGGGGCTGCGGCTGGTGGATCATCCCGAGGTGCACATCTACAACCTCGATCCCGACGTCCTCGAGGGATGGGGCCTGCGCGAGCTGGCGGACGGGCGCATCGAGGTGCCCGTGCATGTCATCGTGCCGGGGCACGCAATGGGTTCGGGCATCGGGGCGCTGTCGGTGACGACCGGGGATTACGACATCCTCTGCCACGACGAGGAGACGGTGCGCGAATACGGGCTCGACCGGCTGCGGTTCGGCGATTTCGTGGCCGTGCTCGACCATGACAACCGCTATGGCCGCACCTACCGCAAGGGCTCGGTGACCATCGGGGTGGTGATTCACTCGGATTCTCCGCTGGCCGGCCACGGCCCGGGCATGATGACGCTGATGAGCGCCACCGGCGGCAAGCTGGTTCCGAAGCTGGCCGATGACGCCAATGTCGGCGCCATCCTGGGCATCGGGCGCTTTGCCTGAATATCCGCTGCAAATCGCGGGGCTCGCCTTGGCCCTGGCGCTGGCTGGCGGCGCGATGCTGGCGACAAGCGCGGGCATGGCCGCGGCGGGGGTGTATCGCTGGACGGATGCCGCGGGTCGCGTGCATTTCTCCGACGTGCCCGCGCCGGGCGCTAGGCGGCAGCGGCTCGGCGCGGCCAGCGCCATCGCCAATCCCGATTACAATCTCGAACGCTCAATGCGTCGGATTCCCTTCGAGGAGGCAGGCGGCGGCATGCTTGTCGCGGGCGAGGCCGATGGCGTGCGCTTGCGCTTCATCGTGGATACCGGGGCCAGCATCGTGGTGATTCCGCCGGCCGTGGCGCGGCAGGCGGGGCTGGATGTGCTCCATGCGCCGAGGATTCGCATGCAGACGGCGAACGGCGAGGTGCGCGCGCCGCTGGTGCGCCTTGCCCGCCTGCGCGTGGGCGACCTGGTCGTGCGGGATGTGCGCGCCGCGGTGCAGGACGTGGGCGGGGACGGCCGGACGGGGCTGTTGGGCATGAACGTGCTGGGACGCTTCGTGATGAAGGTGGATCGCGAGCATCGAGTCCTGCTGCTGGAGGAGAAATGAGCGGCCCGGCGGCGCCGGGAGAGGGGCTGCGCGCGGCCGTCATCCAGATGTGCTCGGGCGATGACCTGGAAACGAACCTCGCGCGCGCCCGCGCGTTGCTGGCGCAGGCGGCCCGGGCCGGGGCGCGGCTGGCCCTGCTGCCGGAAAACTTTCCATTCATGGGCGCGGAGGAAGACGCGCGTCGGCGGGTGGCCGAGCCCGAGGCGGATTCGCGCATCCTGCGTTTTCTTTGCGAGACGGCGCGGGCGCTGGACATGGCCGTAATCGGAGGCGGCGTTCCCCTGGCCGGCGACGGGGATGCCCGCGTGCGCAACGCCTGCCCGGCGGTGGAACGCGACGGTCGGCTCGCGGCCATCTACGACAAGATGCACCTGTTCGACGTGGACTTGCCGGGCGAGACCTGGCGCGAGTCGGCCAGCACCGTGCCCGGCCAGCAGCCCGTGGCGGTCACGCTGGATGGCTGGCGCGTGGGGATGTCCATCTGCTACGACCTGCGCTTTCCCGAGTTCTACCGCGCCCATGCGGGGGTGGAGATCATCAGCGTGGTGGCGGCGTTCACCGTGCCGACCGGCCGCGCCCACTGGGAGGTGCTGCTGCGCGCGCGGGCCATCGAGAACCAGTGCTATGTGCTGGCGGCGGCGCAGTCCGGCGAGCACCCGGGCGGCCGGCGGACATGGGGGCATTCGATGATCGTGGATCCCTGGGGGCGGGTGCTGGGCTGCCGCGAGCAAGGCGAGGGCGTGCTCGTCGCCGATCTCGACCGCGCCGAGCTTGCGCGCGTGCGCGAACGGCTGCCCGCGCTGACGCACCGGCGCCTGGACGGGAGAGCGGCATGAGCAAGCGGACAACGGGCGACTCGTCGCCGGATCGGGCGCGGCTTCGCGCCCATCGCGAGGTGTTCTGGGAGGCCTGGCGCAAGCACCGCGAGGACTTGCCGCTGAACGCGCTGGAGGTGCGCATCGCCCGCGTGATCGCGATGCATCCCGAGTATCATCACCTGTTCGACGATCGCGAGGAGTTCCTGGATCGGGACTTCCACGTGGATGACGGGATGAATCCGTATTTGCACCTGTCGCTGCATCTGGCGCTGGAGGAGCAGATTGCCATCCACCAGCCGCCGGAAGCGGCGCGGGCGCTGGAGCATCTGATGACGCGGCGGCGCATGGATCGGCATGCGGCGCTGCATCGTTTGCTGGAGGTGCTGGCCGAGACGGTGTATTACGCCCAGCGCGCGGGCGGGCAGCCGGATGTTGCGGCCTACGTGCTGCGCCTCAGGGAGCTGATGCGCGCATGAGGCAACTGCTTATCACGGCGCTGTTCTTTCTGGGGCCGATGTTCGCCCTGTTCCTGTTGCGGCATCTGGGGCTGTGGTTGCGGTTGTGGCTGGCCCTGCGCCGCAATCCGGAGCCGGACGTGATTGACGTGACGCCCGCGCGTCCCGGGCCGCCGTCCCGCGCCTTCGTGGCGCTGGCCGTGCTGGTCGGGCTCGTCGCGGCGGCGCTGGTCTGGCATCGTCTGCATCAGGACAACGCCCCCGGGCGCGAGTACGTGCCGGCGCACCTGGATGCGTCCGGCCGGCTCGTTCCCGGCCATTTCAAGAATGCGGGAGGCAAGGGCGCGGAATGAGGCGTCAGCGGGTGAAGATTTGCGTTTTGTCGAAGTCCTCGTCCGATTGCTTCTTCTTTTGCCGGATGCTGGTGCCGCATTTCGGGCACTCGTAGATGTCCTGCTTCTCCGATTCGAAGATGTGCTGGCACCTCGGGCATGTCACTCGGATTT